>NZ_JBIAIL010000017.1:0-138915 GCF_042871425.1 Micromonospora sp. NPDC005806
GCGGCGGGGGGGGGGGGCGGCGGCGCGGCGGGGGGGGGGGGGGCGGGCCGCCCGCGGGGCCGCCCGGGGGGGGGGCGGGGGTCGGCCGCCCCCCCCCCCCCCCCGGGGGGCCCCCCCCCGCGCCGCCGCCCCCCCCGCCGTTGTGGTGTCGGCTGTTGTTCGTGTCCGCTGTTCCTGTTGCTGCTGTTTCGTGGCCGGGGTCACCACTGCACGGCGATGTACTTCGCCTCCAGGTAGTCCAGCATCCCGTGGTGGCCGCCCTCCCGGCCCACGCCGCTCTGCTTGGTGCCGCCGAACGGTGCGGCCGGGTCGCTGACCAGGCCACGGTTGAGGCCGACCATGCCCGAGTCGAGCGCCTCGCTGACCCGCAGGCCGCGCGCCAGGTCGCCGGTGAACACGTACGACACCAGTCCGTACTCGGTGGCGTTGGCCAGCCGGATCGCCTCGTCCTCGTCCTCGAACGTCACGATCGGCGCCACCGGCCCGAAGATCTCCTCCGTCAGGATCGGTGAGTCCGGGGTCACGTCGAGCAGCACGGTGGGCTCGTAGTAGAAGCCCTCGCGCTCTGGACGGCGACCACCGACCACGGCCTTCGCGCCCGCATCGACCGCGCTCCGGACCAGCTCCTCGACCTTGGCGGCGGTGTCCCCGTTGACGAGCGGGCCCACCTGGTTGGTCTCGTCCAGCCCGGGCCCGACGCGGAGCACCTTCATCCGCTCGGCGAGCCGCTTGCTGAACTCGTCGGCGATGGAGGCCTCGACGTAGAACCGGTTTGCGGCTGTGCACGCCTCACCGGCGTTGCGCATCTTCGCGACCATGGCGCCGTCGACAGCGGCATCCAGGTCGGCGTCGGCGAACACGAGGAACGGGGCGTTGCCGCCCAGCTCCATGGAGCAGTTGATCACCTGGTCCGCAGCCTCTCTCAGCAGGATCCTGCCCACCTCGGTGCTACCGGTGAACGACAGCTTGCGCACCCGCGGGTCGTGCAACATCGCCGAGACGACGGCACCCGAACGACGGGCGGGCAGGACGTTGACGACCCCTGGTGGCACGCCGGCGTCCTCCAGGATGCGGGCCATGGCGAGCGCGGTCAGCGGCGTGTCGCTGGCGGGCTTGAGCACCATGGTGCACCCGGCCGCCAGCGCGGGACCGATCTTCCGGGTCGCCATGGCCGCCGGGAAGTTCCACGGGGTGACGAGCACGCAGATGCCGACCGGCTGCTGCAACACCAGGATCTTGTTCGTCCCGGAGGGTGCTGTCACCACCTCGCCGGCTGCCCGGACGGCCTCCTCCGAGTACCAGCGGAAGAACTCGGCGGCATAGGCCACCTCCCCGCGGGCGTCGGCCAGCGCCTTCCCGTTCTCGAGCGTGATCAACCTGGCCAGGTCGTCGGCCTGCGCGGTCATCAGCTCGAACCCGCGGCGGAGGATTTCGGCGCGCTGCCGCGGGGCGGTCGCCGCCCACCGCGCCGCCGCCTGTTCGGCTGCGTCCACGGCAGCGATCGCGTCCTGGACGGTGCCGTCTGCGACGGTGGTGATCACCGACCCGGTCGCCGGATCGACCACGTCGAACCGACCGCCGTCGGCGGCGGGCACGGCCTTGCCACCGATGTACAGGTCGGTGAGCAGGTCGGCAACCCGGAGCGGACTGGGGGCAGAGGTCGTCTCGGGCATGGGGTGTCACCTTTCCAGAGAAGTGGACACGAGAGAAGGAGCAGGGGTTCCGCGACGTCGGCTCAGTACGGGTTGGCGACCACGAGGTCCTGGGCCGGGAAGAGAGTGAGGATCCGAGGCCCCTGCGGCGTCACCACAACCTCCTCCTCGATCCGCGCCGCCGAGAAGCCGTCGCTGGCCGGGCAGTAGGTCTCCAGCGCGAACACCATGCCGGGCTGGAGCTCGATCGGCTCCTTCATGCTGTTGAGCCGGGAGATGATCGGGCGTTCGTGGAGGCCGAGGCCCAGTCCGTGGCCGAACTGGAGGCCGAAAGCCGCCATCTCGTTCTCGAACCCGAACTCCTCCGCCTTCGGCCACACCGCCGCCACCTCGTCGGTGCCGACACCTGGCTTGATCATGTTGATCGAGGCGTCCATCCACTCGCGGGCCTTGGTGTAGGCGTCACGCTGGCTCGGGGTCGCACTGCCCACGCTGAAGGTGCGGTAGTAGCAGGTGCGGTAGCCGTTGAAAGAGTGGATGATGTCGAAGAAGGCCTGGTCCCCTGGCCGGATCAGGCGGTCCGAGAAGTTGTGCGGGTGAGGGTTGCACCGCTCACCCGAGACCGCGTTGATCGCCTCGACCTGGTCGGACCCCATCTCGTAGAGCCGCTTGTTGGCCAGAGCGACGATCTCGTTCTCCCGGATCCCGGGCTTGAGGACCTCCACGATGTCCTGGTAGACGCCGTCGACCATCGCGGCGGCCTGGGTCAGCAGCATGATCTCGTCGTGGGACTTGATCTGCCGCGCGTCGAGCATGAGCTGCTGGGCGTCGACCACGGTCAGCCCCTGCCGCTGCATCTCGAAGAGGAACGGCGGCTCCACGATGTCGACGCCGACCGGGGCGTCCGCGACCCCGGCGTCCTCGAGCAGCCCCTTGATCTGTCGCACCGCCTGCTCCATCAGGCCGGCGGTGGGGGCGATGGCCCCGCGGAGCCCGAGCATGCCGGCATGGCAGTTGGTCGGGTCCAGCCAGGGCGAGTAGAGGCGGTGGTGCCGTGCGGCCGACCCGAAGTCCCAGAGCATCGGCTCGCCACCCCGGGTGAGCAGCGCGTAGCGGGTCATCTTGTCGCCGAGGGCACCACCGATCCAGGTCTGGGTGGTGTACCGGATGTTGTAGAAGTCGAAGAGCAGGTAGGCACCGCACTCGCTGGCCTCCAGGGAGGCCTTCGCCCGGGCGAGGCGGTACTTCCGCAGCCTGTCGAAGTCGACGCGCTGCTCGTAGTCGACGCCCATGTGACCGGGGGCGGCCATGGGTGCGGCGGCCGGAGCTGCCGGCTTCATGGCTAGCTCACCTCGTCCGCTGCGCTCAGTCCGTCGTCGACGACGACGTCCTCCGGCTTGAGCACGAGGCCCGAGGCCGCCGCCTGCTGGTCGAGGAGGATCGCGAAGTCCTCGTCGACGCGGCCGCTGCTCACCGTGGCCTGCACGAGCTGGGCGGTGGCTGCGGCGACCGGCATGGGTACGTCGAGCTGACGAGCCGCGGCAAGACCGAGGTCGAAGTCCTTCCGCAGCAGGGTCGGCGTGAAGGTGGGGGTGTAGTCGAGGTTCACGAACGCCGGCGTCTTGTACCGGGAGAACACCGAGCCCATCACGCTGTTGTTCAGGAAGTCGAGGAAGGCCGCCCGGGAGACGCCGCCCTTCTCGGCCAGGACGGTGATCTCGGCCATCGACTGGGTCACCACGCCCAGGAACAGGTTGTGGCAGATCTTGACCAGCCGCGCGACATCGCCCTGACCGGCGTACGTGACCGACTTGCCGAGGTGCGCCAGCAGTGGGGCGACGAGGTGGTAGGTGTCCTCGGGGCCGGAGACAACCAGGCTGAGGCCGCCGGCCTTGACCACCTTGCCGTTGCCGCTTACCGGCGCGGCGAGGAAGGCCACGCCGCGTTCCGCGCAGGCTTCCCGCATCCGCTCCGACGACTCGGTCGAGACGGTGGAGCAGTCCACGACGACGCCGGGGACGTGGTCGCGGTCCTCGAGCAGGCCACCCTCGCCGAGGAGCACCTGCTCCAGGTCGGACGGGGTGGAGACCATCGTGAACACGACGTCGCGGTCCCGCAGCTCGGCGATCGAGTCCACCACGGTGGCGCCGACCTCGGTCAGAGGTTCGGCCTTGGCTCGGGTGCGGTTCCAGGCGGCGAGATCCACGCCCCCCTTGGCGAGGCGGCGGGCCATGGCGAAGCCCATCCGGCCGGTCCCGATCCAACCGACCGTCAGATCGGTGGAGTCACTGTTGGTTGTCATGAGCCTGCCTTTGCAATCGTTTGCATAACAAGGTAGTAACGGCTGATTCCCGAGTCAAGCCGAGGGTCTGGGGTGTGCGGACCGGGCTCCTGCGAGCTTCCGCGCGAGCCAGTCGGCGGTGTAGGGCCGGTGCCAGGGGGCGACGTTCGCGCAGCCGTGGTTGCCGTTCTCGAGCATGACCAACTCCACCTCTCCCCCCGCCTCACGCCGCAGTCGCTCGGCGTGCGGCCACGGAATCAGCCGGTCCTGCCGGCCGAAGACGATCAGCAGTGGGGCGGTGATCTCGGACGCGGACTTCTCCAGCGACAGGGTGAGGGCGATCCGCCGGGCCTCCGCCTCGTCGCGTGCCCGCGAGCGGACCTCAAACGTCTTGCGCGTGAGCTCGGGGAGGCCCTCCCAGCACTCCCCGAAGTTGAACGGTCCGGCGAGGGCGACACAAGCCTTCACCCGGTCCCCGAGCGCGGCAGCGATCCGTGGTGCGTAGTAACCGCCCAGGCTCACTCCCCAAACGGCGATCCGGTCGCTGTCCACCTCAGTCATCTGCAAGAGCGCCGAGAAAAGCGCCTCGGCGGGCGCGGTCCAGTCGCCCCTGATCGGCAGGTCGTACTCCGCCTCGCCCTGCCCGGGGCCGTCAACGCTGAAGGTGGCCAGCCCACGGTCGAGGAAGGTCTCCGCCGTGCTGTGCAACTCCTCCTTGGTCGAGTCCAGGCCGGGGACCATGAGCACGACCGGGTGGGGGCCTTCACCCTCAGGTAGCCGGAGCACGCCGACCAGGCGGGCTCCCTCGAACGGGATCTCCACCCGCCGGCCGGGTCGTCGCAGGTGAGGCAGCGCGTCGCGGTAGCAGCGAACCGCCCGCTCATGGGCCCGGCGCATCTGCTCGAGGTCTTCCACGAAGACGAACTTGCCGAAGTGGTAGTAGACGGCCGCCTGGGTCAGGTGCTCTCCGGCGGAGAGAAGCCGGTCCTGCGCAAGGGCGTCTCGACCGAGGCGCTCGTGCTCCGCACCCACCTCGGACCATGCCCGGCACCAGTCCTCCCAGCGGGCGACGCTTGCGGTGATCCGCTGAAAGTCCCAGACGGTGACCCCGTTGGTGGTGAAGCGGGGGGCCCAGTGGGCGATGGCGGTGGCCACCCTTGCGTCCGTGTCTGCCACTCCTCGACCTCCCTGCGTCCGACTCCTGCAAACGAATGCAGTCTCTCCGCGCTCTCCACGGCATGTCAAGCACACCGCTTAGCTCGGTTGCACGTCGGGGATGCGAGACTTCATGGTTGGAATACTGCAATCGACTGCACGTTGCGTTAGTCTGCCCAGCAACGTCAGGGCGGCCGGAGGACGAGGAGACGCAGGTGGAACTGGTTGTCGGATCCTTCACCCCGTCGGTCCTGCTCGCCGTAGCGCGGCGCACCGGGCGGCTTGAGGAGCAGAGCCTCGAGGTGACGGAGGTGGCCGTGCCATCCTCCCCCGCGCAGTTCCGCTCCCTGATCGCGGGCGAGATCGACGTCGCGCTCACCAGCCCCGACAACGTGGTGGCGTACCGGTTCAGCCCGGAGAACCCGTTGGGGGTCATGGCCGACGCCCGCATCGTCAGCGCCGTGGACCGCGGCCTGGGGCTCGGGCTCTACGGCAGGCCAGGTCTTGCCCCCGAGCAGCTTCGCGCGGCTCGGGTGGGTGTCGACGTACCGACCTCCGGTTTCGCCCTCGCCATGTATGCGCTCGCCGAATCGCTCGGCGTCGGGAGGGACGAGTACGAACTCCTGACCCTCGGCTCGACGCCCAGGCGACTCGACGCCCTGCTGGCCGGTGAGTGTGACGCGACGATGCTCAACGCGGGCAACGAGCTGCTGGCTGAGGCAGCGGGAGCGGTGACCCTTGCCCGGGTAGGCGATGTCTGCTCGCCCTACCTCGGCACGGTCGTCAGTGTTGTGGGCGAGCGCTTCCTCGAGCCGGCGCGTCGCTTCGGTGATGCACTGAGGGAAACGGCTCGTGACATCTGTCATGGAACAGCCGAGACGGCGGCCGCGGAGGAGGCGGCGTCGGTGCTCGGCCTTGCCGGGGACCTGGCCCGGCGCTACGTGGCACGCCTGCAGAGCACCAGCGAGGGCCTGGTCCTCGACACGGCGGTCGACCTGGCGGCACTCACGACCGTCGTGGACCTGCGCCGGCGCTACCTCCCTACCTGGAGGGACGGCCGGGACGTGCTCGCCGGTGCCTTGGCTCCCGAGTCGGGCCTGACGTCGTACGCCTCCTCGGAGGCCTGATGGGCGGCACGGCCTCCCGGCGCTGGTCCTCGCCGATCCGGCTGCTGCAGTACACCGCATTCGTCAGCACGCTGGATCGCTTTGCAATGCCCCCGATGCTGCTCGCCATCGCGGTCGACCTCGACGTGCCCCTGTCCCGCGCCGTCCAGGCGGCGGGCGCCTACTTCGTGGCGTACGGCCTCATGCAACCGGTCTGGGGGCTGGTGTCGGACCGGCTGGGGCTCGTCCGGACGTTGCGCATCACACTCTTCCTGTCGGCGATCACCACAGCGGCCTCGGCACTCGCCGGTTCGGTGCTCGCCCTGGCGGTCCTCCGCTGCCTGGCCGGCGGCTTCTTCGGAGCGGCCTTCCCCGCCGCGCTGATCTACGTCGGCGACACGGTTCCCGCACCGCAACGACAGAACCAGATCACCCGGCTCATGGTCGGGGTCGCCCTCGGAACAGCGATGGCGTCCACACTGGCTGGCATCCTGGCGCAC
The DNA here is from genome assembly GCF_042871425.1 of Micromonospora sp. NPDC005806. NCBI lineage: Bacteria > Bacillati > Actinomycetota > Actinomycetes > Micromonosporales > Micromonosporaceae > Micromonospora > Micromonospora sp. NPDC005806. The sequence continues at coordinate 6,695 of NZ_JBIAIL010000017.1, forward strand.
GTGGCAACCTGGCGCCTGGCCTTCCTCATCACCGGGGGCTCCGCGCTGCTGCTGGCCAGCGGCCTGGGGCGCCTCGCCGAACCGGCGGTGACCCGCACGCACCGGACCGTGGTCGCACCCCTCGTGCAGGCGATGCGGTCGCGGGTGACCGTGCTGGTCCTCCTGCTGGCCTTCATCGAGGGTGCGGTCCTGCTCGGCGCGCTCACCCTGCTGCCGCCGGCGGTGGAGGCAACGGGGGTGAGCTCCTCGGTGGCCGGCAGCGTCACCGCCGCCTACGGCGTCGCCGTCTTCGTGTCCGCGCGCCTCGTGGGGCATCTCTCCAGGGACCTGCATCCCTCCTGGCTGATCGGTCTCGGCGGCGCCGCGGCCCTGGTGGGCTGCGTCGTCATGGCGGCGTCCCAGGCGCCGACGGCGGCCCTGCTGGTCGCGCTCCTGCTCGGCCTAGCCTGGGCCGCCATGCACTCCTCCTTGCAGACCTGGGCGACGGAGGTGCTGCCGGGAGCGCGGGCGACGGTCGTGTCGCTCTTCGCCGGGTCACTCTTCGTCGGCAGCGCCGTCGCCGCCGTCGTGGTCTCCGGCCTCGCCCAGGACGACCGCTACCGAGAGATCTTCCTCCTCGCTGCTGCCACAAGCGTCCCGCTTGTGCTGCTCGCGGTATGGGGCCGCGCGACGTGGCGCCGGGCGGAGGAGGAACCGGCGTGAGGGGTAGGCGATGAGCAGGCCAATTCGCAAAAGGCGCACTATCATCACTGCCGTGCCCAACCCCACCCTCCGCGACGTCGCCGAAGCTGCGGGTGTTCACGCAGCCACCGCTTCCCGGGCCCTGAACCCCGAGACGCGACGACTGGTGAACGCGGAGACGGCCCGGCGGGTGCTGAAGGCGGCTGAGTCGCTCGGATACCAGCCGAACCCGATCGCACGCAGCCTGAAGACCGCAAAGTCGCGGACGATCGGGCTCGTCATCCCGGACCTGACCAACCCGCTGTTCCCCCCGATCGTCCGCGGCATCGAGGACGTCCTCGGCCCTGCCGGCTACAGCGCCCTGATCGTCAACACCGACCACGACCCGGCCCGAGAGGAGGCCCTTGTGGCCTCACTCCGGTCGCGGCAGGTCGAAGGGCTGATCATCGCCACGGCCCGCCTCGACCACCCCCTGCTGCGGGAGCTGCACGAGCAGGGCGTCCAGATGGTGTTGGTCAACCGCCGCACCGAGAACGTCGACGTACCCTGCGTCACCCCCGACGATGCGGCCGGGGTCGCCATGGCCGTCAAGCACCTCGCCGGGCTCGGGCACACCCGGATCGCACATCTGGCCGGTCCGACCAGCACCTCCACCGGTGTGGTCCGCGCGAACGCGTTCCGCACAGCCCTGCACGAGCACGGCCTCGATGACGACCCGTCGCTGATTGTCGCCTGCGAGTACTGGACGGAGGACGCGGGCGCGCAGTCCCTGCGGCACCTCCTGGACTCCGGAGCGGACCCAACCGCGATCGTCGCCGGCAACGACCTGATCGCCCTCGGATGCTACGACGTCTTCGCCGAACGAAAAATCTCCTGTCCTCGGGACATGAGCGTGGTCGGCTTCAACGACATGCCCTTCCTGGACAAGCTGCGTCCGCCCTTGACCACGATCGCGGTTCCGCACCACCAGGTCGGGGTGGAGGCGGCCCACATGCTGCTGGAGCTGTTCGAGGACTCCGCCCGACCCTCGCGGTCGGTTCTCCTCCCCCTGTCGCTCGTCGTGCGCGGCTCCACGGCACGCCCGTCTCGCAGGTGACAGATGACCGCGGGCCCCGCCAGCACGCCCGCCGGCCCCGAGTTCAGCCAGGAGGAGATGGCGCGCCGCACCGCCGGCACGGCGACTCGTCCTCGCCCACGGGTCAGCCTCCACCAGACGGCGGCTGGACTGCTGCTTCTTCGGGCCCTGGTGACGATCCAGGGACGGCCCCGCCTCGAACTCCAGTCCGGCTAGCCGATTGAGGAGCCGGCGAAGCGGCCGCCGTGCCGTTCAGCCGGGGCGGACCGGGCTCGAACCCGCGCCTCGAACGCTCGCCTGGGAATGAGCGTCCGATCCCAGTGAGCGGCTGCCAGACCGGATTCCAACGCTCGGGCTGGCCGTCCAGTCGGGGCCTTCGCCGTCGCGCATTGCCTCAAGTAATGCTCAAATCCGGCTCGGGCAGCTCTTCGCAGCGAAGAACGTGCATACGCTCATCGCACCCGGCTCTCTCACGGTCCTCCCCGACCCCGTCACGACGGCGACCGTCGTCGTGCGCGGGCCGACCTTGCGCGAGCTCAGCACAACCGTCCTGGATGGATCGGTCCGACCGCAGCAGGGCCAGCCACCACGTCAACCACACGTCGCAAGCAGAAGGAGGGGAGAATGCGACGCATACAACGGCGCATCGCGCTTCTCGCGCTGCCCGCCCTGGTGGGAAGCGTCCTCATGGCAACCGGGCCCGCGGGCGCAGAGCCCGCCGGGTCGGCAGCCACGGCGGGCTCGGGACGATCCCGCCTCGAGGATCCGGAGGCGGTACGCCTCGTACGCATCCACCTGACCGGCGCCGACATGCTGGACAAGGTGGTCGCCGCGGGCTTCGACCTGGAACACGGCCTCAAGCGCGTGCCCACTGGCATCGAGGGCGAGGCCGTGGTGACCGGGGAGCAGATCGCTGAACTCGAGGCGATGGGCGTCGGTATCCTCGGCGACGGCGAGGGCTTCGCGTGGAGCGGGGAAGCCGACGGCGGCACCCAGGCCTCCCGCGCGGGGGTTGTCCAGCCGCTCAGTCACGAGGAGACGGTGCGGATCGTCCGCGCGGACTGGTTCACGACGAAGGGCCAGGGTTTCCTGTACGTCGAGGCACGAACCACCGAAGGGCAGCAGACGAGCCCGATCGTGACGATGCAGCTCGAGAACGACTCGGGCGCGGACACATCGTTCGGCTCCGCCCGGACGATGAGCCGGTTCGTCGACTCCGGGCAGTACATGTTCCACCGGAACCTGTTCAAGCTCGACGCACGCCCGAACCAGATTCGAGTCACGAGCTCGACGGGGGGCGTCAACACCGGTTACGTCTCCAACTGGCTCGAGGACGGCGCGCCGCCGCTGACGGCGAACCCCGCCTACAAGTGGGACTTCGTCGACGGTTACCGGCACCCGCAGCAGCTCTTCAGCCGCGCCGAGGAGATCGCCCGCCAGTACCCGGACATCGCCGAGATCGTCTACCTGCCGAACAAGACGAACGGCTACCAGCGGAAGGCGCAGGCCACGATCGGGGGCACCGGGCAGGCCGCCGTCGTCGTCAGCTCGGCGGCGTGGGGCCACGAGGGTGGCAACGACATCACCGTCGAGTTCGTGAACCGGCCGGGGGCGAACCTCCCGCTCGCAGTAGAGGTGGCGGGCAAGGCGGTCCGCGTCCTCCTCGCGAAGGACGCCTCCGCTGGGCTCGCGAGCACGGCCGCACAGGTGGCGGCGGCACTGGAGAGCCAGTCCCAGGGCCTGATCGACCGGGCGCACCCGTACCGCACCAACGCGGGCACCGGCATCGTCGCGCCGACGTCGGGACCGGTCGCGCTGACCGACTTCCTCGACCAGAAGCGCGTCGGCGCGCCAGAGGGCGAGGTGCCGCGCGGCCCGGCCACGATCCCCGTCCTGCGGATCGGCAAGCACCGCGACGGCAGCAACCCGGGTGTCCTGATCCAGGCGCAGGACCACGCCCGCGAGTGGGTGCCCGCGACGACCTCGCTGGAGACGGCCGAGCGCCTGGTGCACAACTACAAGTCCGACTGGGAGACGAAGAAGATCGTCGACAACACCGACATCTTCCTCATCCTGTCCAACAACCCCGACGGGGCGAACTACAGCTTCTACAACTTCGCCTCGCAGCGCCGGAACATGACGAACCACTGCGCGGACGACAACGCCGATCCGGCCCGGCGTAACGCCTGGGGCGTCGACCTGAACCGGAACTACCGGGTCGGGTCGGGCCACGACGGCTACTCGGGCGGGTCGACCAGCTGCGTCAGCGACACCTACCAGGGACCGGAGAAGCTGTCCGAGCCTGAGTCGAAGAACATCATCTGGCTGGTCGAGAAGTACTCGAACATCAAGTTCATGATGTCGGTGCACTCCAACGGCGGCCAGCTGTTCTGGCAGCCCGGTGCCTACATCGCCGACGGGCGGATCACCACGCCGCGCCCGCCCCTGGGTGACGAGGCGTTCTACTGGCAATCGGCCGCCCGGATCCTGTCGCAGGTCAAGGCGCACCGGCAGACCGTCGTCACGCCGGAGAACGTCGGCGGCTCGTCGGATGTCCTCTACTCCTCCGCGGGCAACGTGCGCGAGGACCTGTACCACACCTACGGGATCTACGCCTTCGGCTGGGAGGTCGGCGGCTCGGTCTACAACCCGGCCACCGGCAACTGGCAGGGCGGTTCATTCCAGCCGGCGTGGGTGGGAAACCCGGACCTCGTCAGCGGCCACTCCGAGACGATGGAGTACGCCAACGGGATCATGGAGATGTTCCGGATCGCGGCGGAGTGGGGCAAGGACCACCAGAAGCCAACGTCCCGGATTGTCCCCGGCGGCGGGACGTACTCCGGGCCCGTCGACGTGCGCTTCGAGACAAGCGAGCCGGCCACCATCTACTACACGACGGACGGCAGCCGGCCCACACTCGAGTCGCCACGCTACGAAGCGACCGAGTTCCGCGAGCCGGGGCAGGTGTTCCACGTAACAGAGACCACCACGTTCCGCTGGTTCTCGGTCGACAGCGCCGGCAACATCGAGCAGAACTACGACCCGGCGAACAACGACACGCGCAACAACTACCGCACGGCGACGATTACGGTCGTCGAGCAGTAGTCGGGCGGCACGCCCATCCCGTGCTCATTGCCTCGTCAGTGGGGTTTCGCCCGCACTGACGAGGCAATGGCCGCACGTGCTCCACCTAAATACCTCACGTTCCGCCACCACAGTGGAAGAGTGTCAGCGCTTGTGCAGCGGCATCAGCGGGAACGCCGATGCGGTCGTGCGCTCACGGTTCGCGGCACCAACCGCTTTCTTGGCGGCGGTCATGGCGCCTCGGCCGGGCAGGTTTGGCGCAGCCGGGCCAGCACCGCCCTGCCCGCCTCGTGCAGGGCGTCGACCTGGGCCGGGGTGAGCGCGTCGAAGAACAGCTCCCGGAGCCGGGCGGCGTGGGTGGGTGCGGCAGACCGGATGCTGGCCAGGCCCGCGTCGGTGAGCCGGACCGTAGGTGCCCGGCCGTCCTCCAGGCACTCCTCCCGGACGACCAGGCCCCGTTGCTCCATCCGGCGCATCTGGTGGGCGAGCCGGCTCTTCTCCCACTGGAGCTCGGCCCGGAGCGTCCGGGCCCGCATGGCGTGGTCCGGGGCGCCGGCGAGGGCGGCGAGCACCTCGAAGTCGGACTCGGAGATGCCCGAATCCTGCTGGAGGGACTGGCCCAGCGCGAGCGCGAGCTGGTTGCGCAGCCGGTGGAAGGTGCGCCAGACCTCCTGCTCGTGCTCGTCGAGCCGGTTTCCCCATTCGTCCACCCGACCAGCGTAGTTCGCCTCCACGCCTTGACTGGTCGGGAAATCGGGGGCCGGTCGGGGATGAGCGGGGTCACATCGCAGCCCGTGGCGCGCGCCGTACACTGGTTGACGCATCAACCTTTGGGGGTAGTCGTGTCAGGTAACTACGGCCACCGCCTCGAGTTCGGCACCTTCGTCACGCCGACGAACGCGTCGCCCGAGACGCCGGTGGCGCTCGCCAGGCGCAGCGAGGAGCTCGGCTACGACCTGGTCACCTTCCAGGACCACCCACACCAGCCGGCGTTCCTGGACACCTGGACCCTGCTGTCGTGGGTCGCCGGGAAGACCGAGCGGATCCACCTGGCCGCGAACGTGCTCAACGTCCCGCTGCGCTCCCCGGCGGTGCTGGCGCGTTCCGCCGCCAGCCTCGACCTGCTGTCCGACGGCCGGCTGGACCTCGCCCTCGGCGCTGGCGCGTTCTGGCCGGCGATCGAGGCGATGGGCGGCCGGCGGCGGAGCCCACGGGAGGCGGTCGACGCGCTGGACGAGGCGATCGACGTCATCCGCGCCGTGCTGGACGCCGGTGACCCCACGCCGCTCCGCTACGCCGGCGAGCACTACCGTCTCGACGGCGCGGAGCGCGGCCCGCTGCCGGCCCACCACATCCCGATCTGGCTCGGCGCGTACCGGCCACGAATGCTGCGGCTGGTCGGCGCGAAGACCGATGGGTGGCTACCCTCGCTCGGCCCGATCGAGCCCGGCGATCTCCGAGCCGGCAACAAGATCATCGACGAGGCGGCCTGGGAGGCCGGCCGGGACCCGGCGGAGATCCGGCGGCTGCTGAACATCTCCGGCCGGTTCGCGTCCACCCGGCAGGGCCTCCTGCACGGGCCGGCCGCGAGCTGGGTCGAGGACCTGCTGCCGCTGGTCGTCGAGGACGGCGTCGGCACGCTCATCCTCATGGCCGACGACGCCGTGACCATGGAGCGGTTCGCGCGCGAGGTGGCGCCCGCGCTGCGGGAGGCGGTCGACCGGGAACTGGGAACGCCGCTGCGCACCATGGGGCTGCGCCCCGTCGCGGTCCGCGGCAAGCGGCGCCCGGGCATCGCGTACGACGAGGTGCCTGCGTCCCTGGCCGGCACCGCCGTGGAGCCGGGCGACATCGGGTACGCCCGGGTCAAGTCGACCTACCTGCGCGGTGGCGCGCCGGGCCTGGTGCTGCAGCCGCGAACTCCGGCCGAGGTGGCGGACGCGCTCGCGTTCGCCCGGGCACACCGCCACCTGCCGCTCGGCGTGCGCAGCGGCGGTCACGGCATCAGTGGCCGGTCGACCAACGACGGTGGCCTCGTGATCAGCCTCGCCCGGATGAACGAGATCGACGTGCTCGACGAGGCGACCCGCCGGGTCCGGATCGGGCCCGGGGCGCGCTGGATGGACGTGGCCGCCGCCCTCGCCCCGTACGGCTGGGCCCTCACCTCCGGTGACTACGGCGGTGTGGGCGTCGGCGGGCTGGCCACGGCCGGCGGCGTCGGTTGGATGGCCCGCAAGCACGGGCTGACCATCGACCACGTGCGCGCGGTCGAGCTGGTCCTCGCCGACGGTACCCAGGTCCGGGCCAGCGACACGGAGAACCAAGACCTGTTCTGGGCGGTACGCGGCGCCGGCGCCAACTTCGGGATCGCGACCGCGTTCGAGTTCGAGGTCGACGAGGTCGGGCCGGCCGGCTGGGCTCAGTTCGTCCTCGACGCGAGCAAGCCAGCCGACCTGATGGTCAAGTGGGGCGCCGCGGTCGAGGCCGCGCCGCGCGACCTCACCAGCGCGATCATCATGGGCCCGCCCCGGCTGGGTCAGCCGCCGGTGGCCCAGGTGATGGCGATGGTCGACTCGGACGACCCGGCCACGATCGTGGCCCAGCTCCAGCCGGTCGCCGACATCGCCCCCGGCTACGACCAGTCGGTGGTGCTCACCTCCTACGCCTCGGTGATGGCCAACGCCAGCGACGGCCCGCACCAGGCGCAGGGCGAACCGATCTCCCGCACCGGCCTGATCGAGCACCTGACGCCCGCGTTCGCCGAGGCCGCCGCCCGCCTGTTGGCCAGCGGCGTCGTCTACTTCTTCCACATCCGGTCGGTCGGCGGCGCGGTCACCGACGTCGACCCGGACGCCATGGCGTGGAGCCACCGAGGGGTGAACTTCCACGTCACCGCGTTCGGGCGGCATCGCGGCCGGCTGGACGCGCTGTGGGACGACCTCTTTGCCCCCTACCTGCGCGGCACCTATCTCAGCTTCGAGACCGACCTACGGCCGGAGCGCCTCGCCGAGGCGTTTCCGCCCCGCACCCTGGCCCGGTTGCGCACGCTGAAGAAGCGGTACGACCCGGCCGGCCTGTTCCGCGACAACTTCCTAATCACACCCGACACCGCATCGAGGACCACGCCATGACCGACTACGGACACGACCTGCTGTTCGGAGCCTTCGTCACGCCCACCGTCCAGCCCGTCCGGCACGCCGTCGACCTGGCCGTGACGGCCGAACGGGCCGGGCTCGACCTGGTCACCTTCCAGGACCACCCGTATCAGCCGCGGTTCCACGACACCTGGACGCTGCTGAGCTACGTGGCCGCGCGCACCGAGCGGATCCACCTCAGCGGCAACGTCCTCAACCTGCCGCTGCGGCAGCCGGCCGTGCTGGCCCGCAGCGCGGCCAGCCTCGACCTGCTCAGCGGCGGCCGGTTCGAGCTGGGCATCGGCGCGGGCGGGTTCTGGGACGCCATCGAGGCGATGGGCGGCCGGCGGCTCAGTCCCGGTCAGGCGGTCGACGCGCTGGAGGAGGCGATCCGGGTCGTCCGCGATATCTGGGCCGCCGACAAGCCCGGCGGCGTACGCGTCGACGGCGAGTACTACCGGGTCCACGGCGCCAAGCGGGGACCCGCCCCGGCCCACGACGTGAACGTCTGGATCGGCGCGTACAAGCCGAGGATGCTGCGGCTGACCGGGCGGGTGGCCGACGGTTGGCTGCCCACCCTCCAGTACCTCTCAGGAGGGCCGGCCGACCTGACGGAGATGAACGCGCTCATCGACGAGGGCGCCGCGGCGGCCGGCCGGGAGCCCGCGCAGGTCCGCCGGCTGCTCAACATCGGCGGCCAGTTCGCGTCGACCGGCCGGTCGCTGCTCAACGGCCCGCCCGAGCAGTGGGCGGAGGACCTCGCCGGGCTGACGCTGGAGCATGGGGCGAGCGCCTTCATCCTGGCCGCCGACGACCCGGCGGCGATCGAACTGTTCGCCGCGGAGGTCGTCCCGGCCACCCGGCAACTGGTCGCCGAGGAGCGCGCCCGCCGCGCGGCCTGACGTCGTCGGCGGCGCGCGGGCCGCCGCTGGCGGACCGAGGCAGCGGGCACCGAGGCCTGGCATCAGCCATCGGTGTGCGTCCGCGCGCCGCCGTTAGCCGTAGTACTCGACCAGACAGAACTCATGCTCCTCCGGGTCGGCCATGACGACGACCACACCCTCTTCGTAGTCGTGCCGCTTACCGGTGAACCGGCCACCGAGATTGATGACCGCCGTCATGGCCTCGTCGATGTCGTCGACGGTGATGTCGAGGTGAATCCGCACCTTGCCTGTTTGGGGCCCAGGCACTGGCTGGAACACCAGCCGCGGCTGCGAGTCACCTCGCTCGCCGAGGTAGACCCAGCCCTCCTGCGACGGTCCGGGCTCGCGACCGAGCAGGGCGCTCCAGAATCGGGCTACCCGCTCGGGGTCGAGGCAGTCGATCGTGACACCGGACCAGACGTTCGCCATTCGCCGATCCTGGCAGAGCGCGTCCATCGAGAACGCGAGAACATCGCCCACACTGCCCAGGGCTATTTATGGACCTCCTGACCGACGCCCAGCCGCAACTGCTCCCCCGTCGCCAAGGGAACGTCGTCACGGAAGTAGCCGCGTCGCACCTCCTCGTCGGGCAGCGTCCCGCCGCCGAGCCGGCGGTATGTCGTCTGGGCATCGGAGCGGGCGACCGCCTCCACGCGGGCGCGGAGCCTCGGGTTCGTGCGAAGCGCCCGGGCGAAGGCAGCCGAGCTCCACCAACCAACCTCCAATTGCGAGTCGGTTCCCCGCCGCTGGTCCACTGCCTGATCCTCTTCCCCAACGTTTCGGCAGACGGGTCCTTCAATATGGACACCCGGACGGTAGCGTGACAAGATCTCCGAGTGAGCTGGGCAAGCTCGCATCACCATGGAACTTTGGTGGGCTATTTCGACATTTTTAACCCATGAAGGCCAGAAACCAGAGAAGGCTATGAAATCAAAGCCTCCTCATTTTTGCCGCGAATGTAGCGCTTGGCCGCTGCCATGCTGTCAGCCAGTTGGTGAAAAGTTCAGGCGTTGACTTGTCATCGCCATGCGAGCACCATCAGTGACGCATTCAAAGTCGACAGAACTAGGCGGCCCGGGCAAAAGGACCCCGAGAAGTAGAGACACGATCGTTGACAAACGACCATGTCAACACGCTCGCGCAGTTCCTGTCGACACAACCTTCCGTGGGATCCACAACCAGCGGAGGGTAGTGACACCAGATGCCGCTCGGCGCGCATCGCGACCCGATTTGCGGAAGCGGCACCGTTCCTCATCCAACGCATACTCCGCGTCTCAGGAACGTCCCAATGTGAAATCCCGCATCCTGGTCGCCGTCGCGGCCCTTTTCATCCTGCTCGGCACGCCCTCGCCCCGCCCTCGCAATTAGGCGAGTGTGGCCAGGTGTCACGACTACGCGAAGCGCGCGTAGCACTCCCATTAAGGAGACCCCCATGTCCAGAACAAAGCGAAGACTCGGAGGGTCGGCATTCACGATTGTCGCAGTAACTGCGCTGACTGCCGCATTCTCTCAGCCGTTCTCCGCAGCATGGTCCTCACCGTTGGCCGGTGTCAGCGGCGCGTCTGCGGCCGCCGCCGCCTGTGACAAGGTGCCGACCGGTGTGCAGGTCAGCGATCACTTTCTGCCCTTCACCGTCCCCGCCGGGCTGATGCCCGACCCGCAGTTCGACGGGCTCCCGGCCGAGCTGCAGGTGCACCGCGTCCAGCCCGTCTACGCCCACGGCAAGTGCCACTCGGTGCCCAACCGGGCCGCGGTGCTGATCCACGGCCGCACCAACTACGGCCCCACCACATTCGACCTGCGACAGCCCGCCCCCGAAGGCGGCGAGCTCAGCGTGCAGAAGGCACTCGCCCGGGCAGGGATCGACACCTTCGCCCCCAACCTGCTCGGCTACGGCCGCTCGACGCGCTTCTCCCACGGCCTGGACGATCCGGGCAACGCAAGCCTGCCCGCCTACAACCCAGACGGCACCTGCTCGAACCCGGTCGGGTGCGACCGCACCCATGTCCCGGTCTTCCCCCTCAATCAGCAGGGGGCGGCGCAGGATCCGACGTTGCTCACCAATCCGCTCGGCGGACAGCTGCGGGCGCACTCGAGCCACGTCCGGTTCGCCCGCGTCGACACCTTCGTTCGCGACATCCGTCAGGTCATCGACGACGCCATCGCGCGGGCACAGCCGTCGGACGGCAAGGTAACCCTGGTGGGCTACTCGGCTGGCGCGCAGCACGTCGGCCGGACGCTATACGCGGCCAACCCGAACCCGCTCCTTCCCCACAGCGACCAGTACATCGCCAAGGTCAACCGCGTCGTGTTCGCGGCGTCGCTCTTCGGTTTCGACACCGAGGAGACACCGCCGCCGGGCGGCAGCTTCGCTACCTTCCCGCTGCACGTCTTCGTCGGTGGCGGACCCGGGAACCTGCCGCCCGACCGCGAGGCGGCCTGCACCGGCCGTGTGGTCCCGGGCAGTCGGGAGCAAGTCGCGGCGCAGAACCGGGAGGAGGATCCCGTGGGCGCCCAGTGGGGAGGGACCATCGCCGGGCACCCGACCGGCCTCGCCCGCAGTCCGGTCTTCTCCAGCTACGGCTGGAACACCGAAGTCGCAGCACAGCTGACCCCACCCACGCTCGTCATCCACGGTCTTGAAGACGCCCCGCCGACGTCGCCAGCGAACGCGGACGCCATCTACAACGCCGCCCCGATGACGAACAAGGTGCTAGTAAAGATTGCGTGCGGAAGCCACACCTTCTTGTGGGAGGGCTGCTCCGGGCACCGGTGCACCCCCACCGTGGGCACCCCCTACGGCGGCACCCCCGGTGCTCCCTGGGCCGGTCCCCATTCCACATTCAAGGCGGCGCTGATCGAGTGGATCACGAGCGGAACCTTCAACCGCGCCTCTAACGGAAAGTTCACCGTCAACGAGAGCGGGGTGGCGAGCAACGTGCCCTGAGGTCGGCTGGCGTTCGACGGTTTGAAGAAGGCCCGGGTCACGATCGGCGATCAAGCCCGTGACCCGGGCCTTTCTTGGGAGCGGCCCAACGGAACGGATAGAACCGTCGACCTACGCATTAGAGATCAAATTGTCAACTCCGACGGCCTGGGCACCCGCACTGCAGCGATCCCGCCGGACCCGGACAGGTCACCCTCATCGACCTGCGGGACCGGGACAACCCGATCGTGAACCGTTACCGATGACACTCCACCGTTGTCGCATCGCAGCCGAATGACCAGGGTTGCAGCGGTGACGTGCCGAACGACGTAACGCCAGATCCCCGCAGTCGCAGTACCGATGCCCGCCGATTGATGGCGTGACATCTCAACTGGCCGTCCGTGGGGAATCCGCGCTGGCCGCTGACACTGCTGACGCAGCCGCCGTGGTTGGGGTGCGTGGTCCGGTGACGTGGCCAAGGGTGGGCGCGTCTGGTGCCGTTCTGGGGCCACCGCGGCCCGCCGAGGCCCGAGAGCGGCGTCGAGCGCATGTGGCATCCTGCGGTCAGCGGCGGGCGTATGGACCGTCGTGGTCGGCGCAGGGCAGACACGGCCGGCATGCGACAGTGTCGGCTGGGTGAAGGTCGACGACTGACCGCACCGCCTCGGAGCAGGGAGGCAACCGGCCGATGTTCAACACCGCACGCCTGCAGGTCGTCCTGGAGATCGCCCGCCACGGCACCATCGTCGCCGCCGCGGAGCGGCTTCAGCTGAGCCCGTCCGCGGTCTCCCACCAGCTCGCCACGTTGGAGCAGGAGGCCGGGGTGGCGCTGGTGGACCGGGGGCCGCGCAGTCTGCGGCTCACGGTCGCGGGTCAGCGCTTGGCGGACTACGCGCAGCAGATCGCCGATCTGATGTCGGCGGCCCGCGACGAGCTGTCCGCACACGGCGAGGGCCGCCGGGGACTGCTGCGGATCGGGTTCTTCGCCACCGCCGGGACAGAGCTGCTGCCGCGCGCGCTGTCGAGCTTCACCCGGGACAATCCGCAGGTCGAGTTGGCGCTGATCCTGGGGCAGCCGCACGAGCTGCTGCCGCGGCTCCACCAGGGTGAGTTGGACCTGGTGGTGGTCTTCGATCATCCGCTGAGTCCTGCCCTGGAGTCGCCGGACGCGAAGGTCGAGCCGCTGATGGTGGACCCGCAGCTGGTGGTGCTCCCCGCGGATCATCTGCTCGCCCGCCGGCGGCGGCTTCGGCTCGCAGACCTTGCTGCCGAGCCGTGGATCACCACGCTCGGGGTGCAGGGCGAGGTGTCGGTGCTGGAGTTGGCAGCGCGAGCGGAGGGTTTCGCGCCGCGGATCCGCTGCCGCAGCGACCACTACGAGGTGGTGCTGGGCCTGGTTCGGGCCGGTGTCGGGGTGGCGCTGGTACCGTCGCTCGGCCTGCGTAACCCTGGCGGGGTGGCGGTGCGGCAGCTCGCCCACGCCAAGCTGTACCGGGACATCGGCGTGGCGTTGCGCCCCGGCAACCCCAATCCGGTGGTCGGCAGGTTCGTCGAGCGGCTAACGGACGCGGCGGCGACGCTCAGTCAGGAGCTGTCGGAACGGTGGGGTCCGGCGAGCCGGTCGACCGTCGCACCCCAGCGCCGCAGCTCGGCCACGGCGGCCCGCTCGGCCCCCGGCGCGAAGGCGGCGACCACGGCGTAGACGACGGTGTGCCCGCCGGACACGATGCCGGTGTCGGCGCGTACCCCGGTGTCGGTGCCGGTCTTGTTCTCCACCCGGACGCCGTCGCTCGACCACGGGTCGTGGCCGATCGAGTCGGCGACCATCGTGCGGTCGGTGTTCCCGGCGAGCCAGCCGCGTAGCAGCTGGCGCGCCTGCGGGCTCTGCCAGGTCCCCTGCGCCACCCCGGCGAGGAAGGCGCAGAGTTCGCGGGCGGTGCCGGTGGCGAAGGTTTCCGGTACGTCGGGACCGCGCTCGGCTCGGATCCGGTCGTGCAGGATGGTGTTCCGCAGCCCGGCGCGGCGGGCCAGGTCCTGCACCGCGTCCAGGGTCACCAGTCGCAGCAGGGCGTTGGTGGCGGCGTTGTCGCTGACCGCGGCGACCGCGGTGGCCAGGTCGACGACCGTCCACCGTCGGGGCGACAGCTTGCCGATCAGGCCGGTGCCGCCGACCTCCCGGTCTGCGTCGAGCAGCTCGACCGGTTGGCCTTCGGCGAGCGTCCCGTCGGCGAGCCGGCGGGCAACCTCGCCAAGGAGCAGCACCTTGCCGACGCTGGCCAGCGGCAGGACCAGGTCGGGGTCGGTCGAGAGGGTGCGGCCGTCGTCCAGCCGCCGCACCATCGCCCCGACCCGCACCGGCGGGCCGTCGTGCGCCGCGCTCATCGCCGCCCCGGCACGGCCGGCTGCCGATCCGCCACGGCCAGCACCCGGCCGGGTCGCGCGTCGGTGACCGCACCGCCGTCCACGACGACCCGGCCGCCGACCAGCACGCACCGCACGCCGTGCGGGGGTGCCAGCGGATCGTCGTACGTAGCGCCGTCGGCGACCCGCTGCGGGTCGAGGACCACCAGGTCCGCGGTGTACCCGTCAGCGAGCAGCCCGCGGTCCCGTAGGCCGAAGCGGTGGGCGGGCATCGCCGTCATCTTGTGCACCGCCTCCGCCAGATCCAGCAGTCCCACGTCTCGCACGTAGTGGCCGAGCACCCGGGCGAAGCTGCCCGCCCACCGCGGGTGGGGGCGGCCTCCCTTCGGTACGCCGTCGGAGCACAGCATCGTCAGCGGGCTGGCCAGCACCCGGCGTACGTCGTCCTCGTGCATGGAGTGGCTGAGGATGGTGACGTCGCCGTGTTGGGCGGCAAGCAGGTCGCAGGCGTAGTCGACGGGGTCGACGCCGCGCGCGGCGGCCAGGTCGGCGATGGTGTGGCCCTGGGCGTCGGGGTTGTTCGCGGCGGACGCGACGCGGATCAGGTCCCAGCCGCCGTTGCCGACGGTGTTCTCCCAGCCTGGCACGCCGGCGACCAGGTCGTGGCGGATCCGGTCGCGGACCGCCGGCTCGGCGGCGGCGGTGAGCATCGCCGGTACGCCGTCGGTGATCAGCCACGGCGGCAGCATCGCGTGCAGGGCGGTGCTGCCGGCGGTGTACGGGTAGACGTCGCAGGTGACGTCCAGCCCGTCGTCGCGTGCCCGTTCGAGTCGGGCGAGGGTGCGGACGGTGGCGCCCCAGGCGCGCCGCCCGGCCGTCTTGTGGTGGGAGACCTGCAGCGCCGACCCGGCCGCGGTGGCGATCTCGATGGCCTCCTCGAGCGCGGATTCGACCTGGGACATCTCGTCACGCAGGTGTGTCACGTAAGGCTTGCCGTGTGCGGCCGCCACCCGCGCGAGGGCGATGACCTCGTCGGTGCCGGCGTTGACGCCCGGGGAGTAGATCAGGCCGGTCGACAGGCCGGCCGCGCCCGCGGCGAGCGCCTCGTCGAGCAGCTGACACATCCGCCCGAGCTCCTCGGGCGTGGCCGGCCGCTGGGCGAAGCCGACCACCGCGGCGCGCAGCGTGCCGTGGCCGACGAGGGCGGCGAGGTGGTTGCGCCGGGCCGCGCCCTGCGCGTCGGCGAACTCGGCGAACGACGCGTACGCCGACGTGGGTGGGCCGAAGGTCGCGGCGATCAGCTCCCGCACCGGCCCATCGCGGTCGGGCGGGATCGGGAAGGGGCTGATGCCGCAGTTGCCGCAGATCTCCGTGGTGACGCCTTGGCGCAGCGGCGCGAGGCGCAGCACCTCCCGCTGCTCGTCGTCGCCGGCGAGCAGGTCGGAGTGGGTGTGCACGTCGATGAACCCCGGCGTGACGACCAGCCCGGTCGCGTCGATGACCTCGGCGGCGGGCGTGCGGCTGCCCGGTGGCAGCAGCACGAGCCGCCCGTCCCGGACGCCCACGTCGCCGGTGCGGGCCGGCGAGCCGGTGCCGTCGAGCACGTCCCCGCCGGTGATCAGCAGGTCGAGCCGCGTCATCAGAGCACCTTGGACAGGAAGGCGCGGGTACGGTCGTGCCGCGGCGCCGCGAGCACCTCGCGGGGTGGCCCCTGCTCGACGATCAGGCCCTCGTCCATGAAGACGAGGTGGTCGCCGACCTCCCGGGCGAAGCCCATCTCGTGAGTCACCACGATCATGGTCATCCCGCTCGCCGCGAGGTCCTTCATCACCTCCAGCACCTCGCCGACCAGTTCCGGGTCGAGCGCCGAGGTCGGCTCGTCGAAAAGCATCAGCTTCGGCGACATGGCCAGCGAGCGGGCGATGGCCACCCGCTGCTGCTGGCCGCCGGAGAGCTGTGCGGGGTAGTGGTGGGCGCGGTCGGCCAGGCCGACCCGGTCGAGCAGGTCAGCGGCGCGCTGCCGCGCGTCGGCCGTCGGGACGCCCTTCACCGCGACCAGGCCCTCCATCACGTTCTCCCGGGCGGTGCGGTGCGGGAACAGGTGGAATCGCTGGAAGACCATGCCGATCGACTCGCGCTGGCGGCGCAGTCGCGCGTCCGGTAGTGGCCTCAGCCGGCCGCTGCGCTCCTCGTATCCGATCAGCTCGCCGTCGACGTAGACGCGACCCGCCTGCGGCTCCTCGAGGTGGTTGAGGCAGCGCAGCAGGGTTGACTTGCCGGAGCCGGACGGGCCGACCACGCAGGCCACGCGGCCGCGTTCGATGGTCAGGTCGATGCCGCGCAGCACCTCCAGCCGGCCGAAGCTCTTGCGCAGACCGCGGCATTCCACCATGGGCGGGGTCATCGCGCGCTCCCCGTGAAGCGCAGGTTGCGGGCGATCCGCCCGCGCAGGGTCACCGGCACGGTGGCGCCGAAGCCACGGCTGAACCGGCGTTCCAGGTAGTACTGGCCGATGCTGGCGACGGTGGTCAGGACCAGGTACCACAGGGACGCGACGATCAGCAGGGCGATCACCTCGAAGTTGGTCAGATAGAGCCGCTGGGCGACGGTGAGCAGGTCGGCGCCGGCGATCACCGAGACGAGCGAGGTGGTCTTGAGCATGGAGATGAACTGGTTGCCGGTCGGCGGGACGATGATCCGCATCGCCTGGGGCAGCACCACCCGCCTCATGATCTTCAGGCGGGACATGCCCAACGCCGCCGCGGCCTCCTGCTGGCCGGGGTCGACCGCGCGCAGGCCGGCCCGGACGATCTCGCTCATGTAGGCGCCCTCGTTGATGCTGAGCCCGAGCAGCGCCGCGACGAATCCGGTGACCAGGGTGTTCGTCTCCCAGGTCACCAGCTTCGGGCCGCCGAACGGCACGCCCAGCCCGATCTCGGGGAAGATCAGCGCGATGTTGAACCAGAAGATCAGCTGCACCAGCAGCGGCGTACCGCGGAAGAACCAGACGTACGCCATGGCGCCGGCGCGCAGGATCCGGCTGTCGGCGACCTGCATGAGCGCCACGATGACGCCGAGCACCATGCCGATCGCCATGGACGCGACCGTGAGCTGGGCGGTGACCCAGAGCCCTTCCAGGATGACCCGGTCGAACTGGTACTTGACGACGATGTCCCAGTGCAGGTTCGGGTTGATCGCGATGGTCCAGCCCAGCCAGGCCAGGATCAGGGTGGTCGCCCCGGCCGCCAGCCAGCGCCCCGGTCGCAGCGGGTGGCTGATCCGGTTCACCTCCGGCGTCTCCGGGCCGGCGGGCCCGGCCGAAGCCGGGCCCGTGACGGTCGCATCCACCGGTGTGCTCACTTCTGGTCGTTGACCGTCGCGGTCTGCACGCCGCTGCCCTGCACGCCCCACTTCTCGAGGATCTTGGCGTACTCCCCCGCCTCGATCAGCTCCTGCAGGGCCCGCTGGACGGCGTCCCGCAGCTGGCTGTCCTTCTTGTCGATCGCGATGCCCCACGGGCCCGCCTCGTACTGGGCCTCCAGCACCTCGTACTTGCCGCTCTCCTGGGCCAGCATCTTGGCCACCGGGTAGTCCACGATGGTGGCCACCGCGCGACCGGCGTCGATCTGCAGCAGACCGGTCGGGGCGTCCTCGCTCTGCGAGATGGTCATCTTCTTGGCGCACGAGGTGTTCTGCTTCTCGCCGATGGCGAGGTTGGAGCTGCCCTTGGCGAGCACCACCGCGCGGCCGCACAGGTCCGCCAGGTCCTTCACCCCGGCCGGGTTGCCCTTCGCCACCATGATCGCGCCGCCGGCCTGGAAGTAGTCGACGAAGTCGACAGCCTTACGGCGCTCCTCGGTGTCGCTCATCGAGGACATTGCCAGGTCCCACCGGTCGGCCTGCAGGCCCGGGATCAGGCCGGGGAAGCTCGCGTTGGTCATCTCCAGCTTCAGGCCGAGCCGCCCGGCGATCGCCGCCGCCAGCTCCGGATCCACGCCGATCAGCTCCTGGGTCCCCTCCTTGTACATCTCCATCGGCGGGTAGCCCTCGGCGGTGGCGACCCGCAGGACGCCCTTCTCCTTGAGGGCGGCCGGGACCAGGTCGGCGGCCTTGGCGTCGGCGGCGACTGAGGCGGAGCCACCGGCCTGCGGTGTCTGACCGCTGGTCGAGCGTCCGCAGCCGGCGACGGCGAGTGAGAGTGCGGCGAGACCGACGACAATGCGAAGCGCACGCTTCCTGACCACCGGAAACCTCCTGCCTGAGACGATGGCGGGGACCCTATCCGGGATCGGTCAGCATGAACAGCCTGAATGCTTTGCGGGGTGAGCATCGAAATTTTCGGCGCTCACCCGTGGAGACTGTGATGCCGGGCCTGGACGGGTCGGCGGCCAGGCGGTCCCCCAGCCAGCAGAATGCTCACCGCGCCGAGGGCCCTGCCGACCCGGGCAAGCTGCTCGAATCGTGGCGGCCGAGCCCTCGGCAGTTCATCGAAGTGCCTGGATGGCGACACCAGGCGCGAAACGGAACCGGCCCGCGTCCTGGCCCGTGCTCAGCGGGACAGAATGGCGACGATCTGGTCGTATCCGCGGTTGCGTGCGTGTTGCAGCGCGTCGACGCCGTCCTTGTCGGGCTGGTGGACCTCCGCGCCGGCGGCCACGAGGATTTCCGCGATCTGCTGGTACGGCTTCGTTCCGTCGCCGAGGATGACGCATTCCAGCAGGGCGGTCCAGCCGAGGTTGTTGACGTGGTTGACGTTGATGCCGGTACGGACGACGCGCCGGACGTACGCGACGTGGCCACGCTCGCTCGCCGGGATGATCGAGATTCCGCCGAATCGGTTCACCACGGTGAGGTCCGGCCCCGCGGGCAGCAGTACCTCAAGCATCGCCACGCTGCCAGTCACGCCCGTCACCAGCCAGGGGGTGTCGTGCCGGTCGTCGAGCGCGTTCGGGTCCGCACCGGCGGCGACGAGCACGCGGGCGGCCTCGATGTGGTCGTTCGCGGCGGCCAGCAGCAGCGCCGTGCGCTGCCGCGCATCGCGGGTCTCGCGGTCGGCGCCGGCCGCCAGTGCTGCACGTACGCCTGCCGGCTCGCCGGCGTCCGCCGCGGCGAGCAGCGCCTCGTCGGCGGGTGTGGGCATGTGGTCCTCCTGGGGTGTCAGGTCCGGTTGCGTGCAGCCGGCCAGCGCGAGGGTGAGGATGAGCAGTCCGCGGCGCTTCACAGCCGGATCAGCTTCCGTTCGACGGCGGCGTGCACCGCCGCGGTACGGGAGTCGACGCCGAGCTTGGCGTAGATGTGGACCAGGTGGGTCTTGACGGTGGCCTCGCTGATGAACAACCGTCGGCTGATCTCCTTGTTGGCGTGGCCGCGGGCAAGCAGCGTGAGGATCTCCACCTCGCGGCTGCTGAGGGTGGTACGCGGGCCGCGCATCCGGTCCATCAGCCGGGCGGCGACCGGCGGGGAGAGGACGGTCTGTCCGGCCGCGGCGGCATGCACGGCGCGGAAGAGTTCGTCGGGCGGACAGTCCTTGAGCAGGTATCCGGTCGCACCGGCCTCGATCGCGCGCATGATGTCCTCCTCGGTGTCGTACGTGGTCAACACCAGCACGCGCGGCGGGTCCGGCAGGGCGAGGAGCTGCTCGGTGGCCGCGACCCCATCGGCTCCGTCGCCGAGTTGCAGGTCCATCAGCACCACGTCGGGGCGCAGCGCGGCGGCCTGCCGGACGGCGTCGTCAGCCGTGGCCGCCTCGGCGACCACGGTCATGTCCGGTCGGGCGCCGAGCAGCGCGCGCAGGCCGGCGCGCACCACCGGATGGTCGTCGACGAGGATCAGCCGCAGCGGGTCCGTCATCGCCCCTCCCGCAGCGGCAGGCTCACGGCGAGCGCGGTGCCCTCACCAGGTGCGCTTTCGATGGTGACCGTGCCGTGGAGGTGCGCTATCCGTTCGCGGATGCCGGTGAGCCCGAATCCGGTGGTGACCGCGGGGTCGAAACCTGTCCCGTCGTCGTACACGTCGAGCATCACCTCCTTGTCGCCGTAGGTCAGCGTCACCGCGATGTGGCGCGCGTGTGCGTGGCGGCGAACGTTGGCCAGGGCGCCCTGCGCGACCCGCAGCAGGGCGACCTCGTTGTCGACGCCGAGCGGCACGACCGTGCCCGCCACGGTGAATCGAACCGCCGTGCCGGTGTCGCGTTCGGTCGCCGCGCACAACCGCCGCAGGGCGTCGGTCAACGAGGCGTTGTCGAGCGCCGGAGAGGCCAGCCCCCGGACGAAACGGCGCGCCTCGGCCAGGTTCTCCCGGGCGGTCGCCGCGGCCTGCCGGACGTGCCCGCGCGCCCGCGCGGGCTCGGTGTCCCAGTCCTGGTCGGCCGCTTGCAGCAGCAGGTTCATGCTCGACAAACCTTGCGCCAGGGTGTCGTGGATCTCCCGGGACAGCCGAGCTCGTTCCGCCAGCGCCCCGGCCTCGCGCTGACTGCGACTCAGCTCGTCGCGGGTGGCCAGCAGGTCATCGAGCGCGTGTTGCCGGGCTCGGTTCTGCCGATCCAGTTCGAGGAAGACAGTGGTGGTGATGGCGGCGATACCCGCCGGCCCGAGCAGCAGGCTGGGGTCGAACCGGTCGGCCAGCCGGATCTGCGCGATCACCACCGCCGCGGTCAGCACCCCGACCACGGGCCAGACCGCGCGTCGCGGGAGCTGGCGCAGGCCCAGGAAGAACAGCGGAATCGCGCACCAGGCGAAGCTCGGCGCGAGGAACACGAGCGCGAGGAACGGGACAGTCACCACCGCGAAGCGGGCACCCGGCGCGAAACGCCCCAGCTCGTTCACCACGTACGCGGCCAGTAGCACGCCGGCCAGCGCCAGCACGCCGACGGTGGCGGCTCCCCCACCGTGGTACACCACATACCGGGAAGCGGAAGCGGCCAGCAGGAGCAGAAACCCCCACCGCATCGCCGCGCCCAGCCGGTCCTCCCGCATCGCCGCACCTCCCTCACGCATTCCGTCTGATCTTGATAAATGCCCAGCGTACGGCAGGTCTCCGGCGGGCGAATCAACCATCTGATGTATAGCGGTTGGATCCGGCGGGCCATGCCCGCGCCGCAGGTCACGACGAGGCTGGAGGACGTCACCTCGACTCGAACGTCGAACCAGAGGAGCACCGCAATGATCAATGTCCGCCGCCGGGCCGCCCTCGGCCTGATCGCCGGCGCCGTGGGCGTGGCCACCGTCACCGGTGTCACCATCAACGCCAACGCCGCGGAGTCCACGGTCGCACCCGGCACCGCCGCAGTTGCCGGCCAGAGCGCCGTCGTCGCCAACCCGTCACTCGACATCGACGCGGCGCTGCGTGCGGCCGAAGCGACGTTCAAGGCGGCCGAGAAGGGCGGCCATCGCGTCACCGTCGTGGTCCTCGACCGATCGGGCAACGTCCAGGTGCAGCTCAAGGGCGACGGCGCAGGCCCGCAGACGGCCGAGTCCGCCAAGCGCAAGGCGTACACGGCCGCCTCCTTCGGCCAGCCGACCTCTGCGCTCGCCGGCCGGGTCACTGGCCAGGGAGCGACACTGCGCGACATCCCCGGAACGTTGTTTCTCGCCGGCGGCGTACCGGTGACCGTCGACGGTCAGGTCGTCGGGGCCATCGGAGTCGGCGGCGCGCCCTCCGGCGACCTCGACGAGCAGTACGCCACCACGGGAACAGCCACTCTGCGCTGACCGAGGTTGGCAGGCGCAGGGCTCGGGATGTTGGACAGCCTGGCCCTGCGCCACCTCGCCGCGCTACCTCTTCGATCGTCCCCGGCTGTCGTGTCCGGCCTGTGGGCGCATGTCGATGCCCAGGAACTCGAATCCTCAGAAGCGACGGATTACCCGATCAACGTTCAACGACGGGGCACTAGCTGCGGCCGAGTTCCGGCGCCTATGATCGCCGCCGCACCGCTTCGAGACAGGAGTCGGCAGTGACGCAGTTGTGGATCGCGGGCCAGCACGTGGCGGGGACCGGAACCTCGGTTACGGTGATCAACCCGGCGACCGAGGAGGTCGTCGCCGCCGTCGGATCCGCAGTTCCTGAGCAGGTCGATAGCGCGGTCCGTGCTGCCCGCGACGCCGCCGACGGCTGGCGGCGTACCCCCGCGGCCGAGCGGGCCGACCTTCTGCACGGGATCGCCACCTGGCTGCGTGAACACTCCGACGCCCTGGCACGGCAGATGTCGATCGAGGGCGGCAAGCCACTGATCGAGAACTCCGACGAGGTCGGCTGGTCGGCGGCCTGCTTCGACTACTACGCGGAGCTGGGCCGGCACGAGCGGGGCCGGGTGCTGCCGCCGGTGGAGGACGGGCAGCTGGCGCTGGTCATCAAGGAGCCACTCGGCGTGGTCGCCGCGATCGTGCCGTGGAACTATCCGCTGCTGCTGCTCGCGTGGAAGCTCGCTCCGGCGCTTGCTGCGGGGAACACGGTCGTGGCGAAGCCCTCGCCCTACACACCGTTGTCGACGCTGATGCTTGCCGCGGCCTTTGCCGAGCTACCGCCGGGTGTGGTGAATCTGGTGACGGGTGGTGCCGAGGTCGGGGAGGCCCTGGTGGTGCACCCCGGTACGGATCTGGTCGCCTTCACCGGTTCCACGGCCGCCGGGCTGCGCATCGGCGAGCTGTGCGCGCGTCAGGTCAAACGCACGCACCTGGAGTTGGGTGGCAAGGACGCCTTCATCGTCTGCGATGACGCCGATCTCTCGGTCGCGGCACCAGGTGCCGCGTGGGCCGCGTACCTCAACGCCGGGCAGGTCTGCACCTCGGCCGAGCGGTTCTATGTCATGGACTCCGTCTACGACGAGTTCGTCGAGCGGATGGTCGCCGAGGCGGCCGCGGTCCGGCTCGGTGATCCGTTGGCGGCCGGGACCGACATGGGCCCGATGATCGCCGAAGTGCAGCGGGCGAAGGTGGAGGGCCAGCTCGCCTCGGCCCGTGAGGGTGGCGCCCGCATCCTGGTCGGCGGCGATCGGGGCGGGTTCGAGCGCGGCTGGTTCCTCTCCCCGTCCGTCGTCGTGGACGCCAGCGACGACCTGCCGCTCATGCGGGAGGAGACATTCGGGCCGGTCGCGCCGATCGTGCGGGTCTCCTCGCTGGACGAGGCAATCGCCCGCGCCAACGCGCTGCCCTACGGTCTGGGCGCCAACGTCTACACCAATCGCACCGACTACGCGTATCGCTGCCTGGACGAGCTGAAAGCAGGCACGGTCTGGATCAACGATCCGCTCACCGACAACGATGCCGGGCCCTTCGGCGGCATGAAGGCGTCGGGCAACTCCCGTGAGCTGGGCCCGGAGGGTCTGGAGGCGTTCCGGGAGACCAAGCACGTGCACTGGGACACCCGCGCCGAGCGCAAGCCTTGGTGGTACCCCTACGCGTAGGGAACTGCGCTACGAGCCACCGCGCTGCGCAGGCAGGTCTCGATTACGTGCCGCGATCTCCTATGGAAGCAGTTCACTGTGGCAACGTCGGCCATCGTCAACGGCGGCGTCTGCTTCTGGTCCGCGGCGCGTTACTGCGGCTGCATCCGACGAGCGACCGGCTCAACGGGCTGCCCCGATGCGAGGCCGACGAGGAGATGATGCAGCCGGGGCGCCCAGCGGGCCAATCGGCGCTGCCGGCCGCCCGCGGCTGCGGCTGGCGTCCTGTTCGTACGATAGCCAGCAGGTGTAGGAGGTCGTCATGTCGGTCGAGGACCGCGCAAAACGGCCGCGGCTTCCGCCGCGCTGGTTCATCCGTTTGGCCTGGTCGGTGCACCGAGGCCTGTACCGGGTCTTTCGCGGCCGGGTCGCTCTGTGGCGACCACGGGCCAACCGCTGGGGCACTGTGCGGCTGACCACCACCGGGCGCCGCACCGGCCAGCAGCGCAGCGTCATCATCGCGTACTTCGAGGATGGCCCGAATCTGGTCTCGCTGGCGATGAACGGGTGGGGCGAAGGTGAGCCCGCCTGGTGGCTCAACCTGCAGGCACATCCGGACGCGACCGTCGATCTGGTCGGCGGGCAGCGGCGGGTACGTGGTCACGCCGCAACAGGTGACGAGCGGTTGCGACTATGGGCCCGCTGGCGCGAGATCGACGCGGACCTCGACGCCTACGCGGCGCTGCGGTCGTCCGAGACCGCGGTGGTGGTGCTGGAGCCCAGATCCGGCGCATCGGACACGTTGTAGGAAGCTTTTCCGTCGTGGCCAGCGGTCGGCTTCGACATGGCGCAGCCACCGCGTAGGCGGCGGTCAGCCTGAGAACGCGTCGATGCCCTTGCGCCAGGTGGTGTCGAGATCGGCGCCGGGTGGGAAGCGTTGGTTCAGCTCGAGGCTGACCATGCCGTGCGCGAAGGCCCAGATGGCCCGTGCGCGTTCGCGGTCACCGCCGGTGGCGTCGAGGAGCGGGATTGCGGCCGCCTCCTCGACGCCGGAGGTGAGCAGGTCGCGGCGCAGGGGCCGCTCGGTCATCAGCCGATAGAGGTTCGGCTGGCGGCGCGCGAAGTCGCGGTACGCGGCGGTGAGGGCCGCGATCGGGGCGTCGGATCGATGGGCGGCCTGCGCGAACAGTTCGGCCTGCTCCTCGAAGCCGACCGAGATCAGCGCCGCCTCCAGTGCCTGCTTGTCGCGGAGGTGCTCGTAGATCGAGGAGGCGCGGATCCCGAGTTGGGCGGCGAGGCGACGCATCGACAGCGCTTCGGGCCCCTCCCGCTCGAGGAGTTGGCGCGCGGTCTGCACGATCTCCCGGGCTCGTGGAGTGAGTCGGCTCAGTGCGTAGGAAGCCATCCGTCCCGCCTTCCCAGATTGCCCTAACGGTGTTAGGTTCCACCCTAACACCGTTAGGTCGAAAGGTAGCATCGATGCCCGCTCCTGCCCCGTTTCTTCACGTCGAGACCGGCACCGGCTCCACGCGGATCCGTGACCGCGTCGCGCGGGCCCTCCTCGTCCTCGCCGCAGCCGGCGCCGTCGCCGCGGTGGCTGGCGCAGTGGACGGTGTCGCGGACGCCGGACCCGCCACCCGGATGGTCGAGACCTGGCGCATGCTCGGCTTCGGTGTCTTCGCGGGCCTGTTCCTGCTGCTGGCCTACCGCCCCCGGCTCTACGCCGGGATCTGGGAGCTCGCCATCCTCAACAAGCTCGGCCTGACCCTGGCCGCCCTGTCCTTCGGCAGCGGGACCGACGGCGCTGGCGCGGCACTGATCGCCGATGGATCGATCACGCTCATCCTGCTGGCCGCGTATGTGCTCAGCAAGGGCTGGACTGCCTGGTCGACCGCACGGGCCGCGGCGTGACGCAGGGCGTCCACGCCGACCCGCTCGCCCACATCACCGCAGGTCAGGGCGCTCTCCCCGCCGACCTCGTTGACTGCCGTTCGGTTCAGCCAGGAGGTACTCGTGGCGGCGCCGGCAGGCGTGGCGACTGAAAAGGTCATTGCGCCCCTCGGAAGGGGCGCAATGACCTTTGTCCTTTGTCGTTGGGCTGATGAGGCGCGGATTCTGCGGTCGCTAATTCCGGTGACCGGGGGGCGTGCGCACCGTGACCGAGCCGGTCAGCGGCAGGCTGGTCGACGAGTTGCCGAGGTAGATCCGGTAGTTGCCGTCAACAGTCGCCCAGGCGTCGGACGTGGTGTCCCACACCGATAGCGGGTGGTTCGACGCGGCCGGGTCGATCGTCAGCTCGACCCGTTTCTTCTCCCCTGGCTGGAGCCAGACCTTCTCGAAGGCGACGAGACGCTTCGACGGCTCTCCCGCACCAGACGGCAGCCCGAGGTAGACCTGGGCCACCTCGGCACCCGCCACATCACCCGTGTTCTCGACGAAGAACTGAACCTTTATCGGCTTGGTGCCATCGGTCGTCTGCGGCGTGGTCACCAGCTTCGAGATCTCAAAGTCGGTGTACGAAAGGCCGAATCCAAACGGGAAGGTCGGCTTCGTGTCGTTCGCGTCGTACCAGCGGTAACCCATCTCCAGGCCTTCGCGGTAGGTCGCGGTGAGGTTGCCGTCGCCGTCGGGGTCGACGCCGGGCCACTGTTCGGCCGTGGCGTTTGCGCCCTCCCGCTCCTTCGTCGGGAAGCTGATCGGCAGCTTGCCCGACGGGTTGGCGATGCCGAACAACGTGTTGGCGACGACGTTGCCGTCCTCCTGAGCCGGGTACCAGGCTTCGAGCAGTGAGGGAACCTTGTCCAGCCACGGCAGCAGGACCGGTCCGCCGTTCTTGAGCACGACGACCGTGTTCGGGTTGGCGGAGGCGACGGCGGAGACGAGGGCGTTCTGGTCGACGCCGTCGGTTGTCGGCAGCGAGAGGGTGGAGCGGTCCACTCCCTCGCGGGAGATGTCACCCACCATGACGATGGCGACGTCCGACTCCGCCGCAAGGGCTGTGGCGGCGGCGACGTCGGTACCGTTGTTGTAGGTGACGGTCGCGTCCGAACCCAGTGCGTCCAGGGCATTCTCCAGGCCCTCCTTGGGCGTCACCGTGTACGGCGCGGTCACCACGATGGTGTCCGACGGGCCCTGGGAGTTGAACTTCGCCTCGCCGGCGAAGGTCTTGGTGCCGATCAACGCCACCGAGTCCAGGGACTTCGCGTCGAGCGGCAGGGTGCGATTCTCGTTCTTGAGGAGCACGGTGCCCTGCTCGCCCAGTTCCCGCACCCGCTGGCCGTTCGTGTCGAAGTCGATGGGCGTGAGCGAGTTGATCGGATCGTCGAACTGGCCCAGCCGGAACATCACGGTGTACCGGCGGCGGAGCATCTGGTCGATGTCGTCCATCGCGATCTCACCCGCGTCGAGGGCGGCGTTGATCAACTCAGGGGTGAACCACCGGGGGCTCGCGAACTCCAGGTCCAGACCCGCCTTGATCGCCGGCGCCGTGCTGTGCGTGGCGCCGCGGTCGGACATCACGTAGCCCTCGAAGCCCAGGTCGCCCCGCAGCCAATCCGTCAGCAGCTTGGTGTTCTCGCACGCGTACACGCCGTTGAGGTGCGGGTAGGAGCACATGACCGAGGCCAGGTTCGCGTCCTGGATGGTCATCTCGAAAGGCAGCAGGTACAGCTCGTGCATGGTGCGGTCGTCGACGATCGTGTCCATGCGCTGCCGCTGCGTCTCCTGCTCGTTCGCCGCGTAGTGCTTGGCGACGGACTGTACGCCGTGTGCCTGTACCGCGTTGACCTGGGCGACCGACATGACGCCGGCCAGGTAGGGGTCCTCGCCGAAGTACTCGAAGTTCCGGCCGGCGTTCGCGATGCGGCCGAGGTTGATGCCGGGGGTCAGGAGCACGTTGTGTGCACTGGCCCGGGTCTCCTCGCCGAGAATGTCGCCCCAGGCGGTCGAGACGGCCGGATCCCAGGACGACGCCACCGAGAGCGCGCTGGTCAGCCCAGTCGACGTGGGGGCAACCAGGCAGTCCCCGCCGCCGAACGGGCCGTTGGTCATCCGGAGTGTCGGAATGGCAAGTTCGGGGATTCCTTCGACGTGGCGGCCCTGGCGCGAGAAGCCGCAGCCGGGGATGTTGCGGTTCTCCACCGGGTTCATGGCGATCTGCTGGATCTTCTGGTCCAGCGTCATCGCGTCGACGAGCAGATCGGCGCGTACGGCCGGTGCAGCCGATGGGTTCATCCAGGGCAGGTCCGTGGCTGCCGACGAGGGGGCGGTGACGCCGGTGACGACGGCGGCGGTCACGGCGAGGCAGAGCGTTCCGGCGAGCAGCCGGTTGGGTCGTTTCACGTGATCCTCCATCTCCCGTGCGATGCCACGGGGCGAGACGAGCTGGAGCGGGTGAGAGGGAACGCGTGACCGGGCCGGCCGGGGACGTCTCCTCTCCGTCGGACAAGACCCGGCCCCCTGGCGCGACCACGGGCAAGCCGATCCCCGTGGCGCGGCGGCGGCCGGATCTCGTCGTGAATGAGGCTGGCCAGCGCCCGGTGCGGTGGGCAATCGGTTGCCACATGTTGTCGTCTAAGCAGGTGCTGGAGCCCACCTTGAGGCAGTGGCCCGCGGTCGCCGGCGAGCGACACCATCCGACGCTCGGTGCCGGTGGCGCTGGGTCGGGACCGACATTGAGGAACGGATCGTGCCCGGCGTGCGCCGGGCGGTCGACCAGTCAGGGAGGTCCGGGCAAGACGTCACACGCGACGGCGTACCGGCCGTGGTGCCGTGGATTCCCGGACGACGAGGCGGGTCGGGAGGAACGGCGAGTTGCCGGTACGCGCCGGCGCGCCTCGGAGCTGGGCGAGCAGTTCACGGACCGCTGCGGTGCCCAGTGCCCGCAGCGGGGCGGCGACGGTCGTCAGGGCCGGACTGCAGAGGTCGGCGCCGAAGATGTTGTCGAAGCCGACCACGCTCATCTCATCGGGTACGCGGACGCCGATCCGCTGCAGGCCACGCAGGACGCCGATCGCCAGCAGGTCGTTGTACGTCACTACCGCCGTCGTCGCGCCGCCCCGCAGGCTGGGCACGGCGGCCATCCCGCCCGGCACCGTCGGCGGGTATGGGCCCAGGCGCCGTACGCGCATGTTCAACTCCAGCGCGGCCTCGCGCAGCGATCTCCACCGCATCCCGTCCGCCCAGGACGCCTCCGGGCCGGCGACATACGTGATGGCCCGGTGCCCGAGCGCCCCCAGATGTTCCGCTGCCTGGCGCATGCCGTGGGCGTTGTCGATGGCCACGCTGGGTACGTCGGCCACCGGCCGGTTGAGCACCACGAGCGGCCGTTGCTTTGCGACCTTCCGGAGCGCCGAGTCGGAGATGCGCGACGTGCCCAGGACGAACCCTTCCACGACGGACATCTGCCGCTCGATCGCCTCGTGCTCGAGCCGCATCTGTTCCTGGGTGTCCGCGAGCAGCATCGTGAAGGAGGCTTCGGCGGCGGCGGCCTCGGCGCCGCGGATGACCTCGAAGTAGACGGGATTCGTGACGTCCGGGACGACGAGGCCGATCATCGAGGTCCGTCCGGTCGGCAGCGCCCGGGCGATGGGATTCGTCCGGTAGCCGATGCGGGCAGCCGTCTGACGGATCCGCTCCGCGGTCACGGCGTTCACCCGACCCGGCCGGGAGAACGCCCTCGACACCGTCGACGGCGCCACCCCGCACTCGCGGGCGACATCGTAGATCGTGGGCGTCGAGCCGTCGCCCGACCGGCGTTGTTCCGAGGCCACGGACACCTCCCGGATGAACTCACCGGCCGACCGATCGCCGCGCCCGCCCGGACCCGTCTCGCGTGACCGCGCCGCCACCGGGCTCACCCCGCGGCGAGGCGGCGGACATGGTCTATCAGGGCTGCCCGGAACCCGTCGTGCTCGGGCAGATCCGCACCGAAGATCTCCTCGACGCGCAGCAGCGAGTCGACCAGTCGTCGCGGGTCGCCCACGCCGGCCGTCGCGGCGGCCCGCAGCCGGTCCGCCAGCGGGTCGTCGAGCGGGAGCTCACGCCCGCGGGCTTCCCGCCCTTCGGCCACGTACGCCATCCAGGCCGCAACGGCGAGCGCGGCGTATTGCGGCACCACGCCGACGGCCAGGCGGTCGCGGACGGTGCCGAGCAGCCGGACCGGCAATTTCTGTGATCCGTCCATGGCGACCTGGGTTGTCCGGTGCCGAAGCGCCGGATTGGCGAACCGCTTCAGCACCTGTCGCCGGTAGTCGTCCAGGTCCAGGCCGTCCGGTACGCGCAAGGTCGGTGTCACGTCCTCGACCATGAGCGCCTCGGCGACCGCCGCGAGTTGGTCGTCGGAGACCGCGGCGGCGATCGTGTCATGCCCGCGCAGGGCGCCCAGGTAGGCGAGCAGCGAGTGGGTGGCGTTGAGCATCCGCAGCTTCACCGCCTCCCAGGCGGCGACGTCCTTGGTCAGCACCGCACCGGCACGCTCCCAGGCGGGCCGGTCGGCCGCGAAGTCGTCCTCGATGACCCATTGGCGGAACGGCTCCGCCACCACCACGCCCTCGTCCGCCAGCCCCAACAGGGCGAGGGCGTCGGCGCGATCCTCGGCGGTCGTGGCCGGCACGATGCGGTCGACCATGCAGGTAGGGAAACGCACCGAGGTGGCGATCCAGTCGGCGAGGCCGCCGGCCTCGGCCGAGGGCAGCGCGTCCAGGAAGTCGTGCACCAGTCCTTGCAGGACCTCGCCGTTGGAGACCAGGTTGTCGCAGGAGAGCACGGTGACCGGCCGCGCGCTTCCCGCCCGGCGACGCTGGAGCGCGCGTACGAGTTGGCCGACGACCGTGCGGGGCGGCCGGCCGGCGAGGTCGGCCGCGATCTGCGGGTCGGATCGGTCCAGCCGACCGGCGGCGTCGCGGCGGTATCCCTTTTCGGTCACGGTCAGCGTGATGACGCGTACGGCCGGGTCGGCGATCCGATCGACAACCACCGCCGGGTCAGCGGCGCCGGAAACCACCTCCCGGACGCTGCCGACCACCCGGAGCGGCGCGGCGCCAGGACCGCGTTCGAGCACCGAGTAGAGACCGTCCTGCGGCATCAGCTGGTCCCGCACGGACGCCGACCGCTGGGTGACACCCGTGATGCCCCAGTCGTCGCGCCCGGTCGCCGCCCCGGCCAGCTCGGTGAAGATCGCCTGGTGTGCCCGGTGGAAGGCCCCGATCCCAAGATGCACGACCCCGACCCGGAGTGCGCGCGGATCGAGCGCCGGACCGATCCAGCCCCGGCCCTGCCCCGAGAGCTGGTCCAGGGTGTCGAGGCGAAGCCGCTGTGCCTCGCCGCTCACAGCACCGCCCCGAGCTGCCACGGCACGATCTCCTCTCCACCCAGTCCCAGCTCCTCGCTGGTGCTGCGCCGGCCCGACGCGACCTCGAGCAGCAGGTCGTACACCTGCCGTCCCATCTCCTCGAGGGGCACGCCGTCCTCGATCACCGGTGAGCAGTCCAGGTCGATGTCGCCGGCCATCCGGCCGGCCAGTTCGGCGTTGGTGGCGAGCTTGACGGTGGGCACCGGGCGGCTGCCGAAGACCGAGCCGCGGCCGGTGGTGAAGCAGATCAGGTTCGCCCCGCCGGCGACCATCCCGGTCACCGAGACCGGGTCGTAGCCGGGGGTGTCCATGAAGACCAGTCCCGGCCGGGGTATCTGCTCGGCGTACTCCCGGACCGCGGACAACGGGCTGTGGCCCGCCTTGGCCACCGCACCCAGCGACTTCTCCAGGATGGTGGTGATGCCGCCGGCCTTGTTGCCCGGGGAGGGGTTCGCGTCGAGGGTCGTACCCTGCTGCTGCGTGTACCGCTCCCACCAGCGGATGCGGGTCATCAGCGCGTCCGCCACCTGCGGGTTGGCGGCCCGCGCGGCCAGCAGGTGCTCCGCGCCGTAGACCTCGGGCGTCTCACCGAGCACGGTGGTCGCTCCGGCGGCGACCAGCAGGTCCGAGGCGACCCCGAGGGCCGGGTTCGCGGTCAGACCGGACCACCCGTCGGAGCCGCCGCACTGCAGGCCGAGGACCAGCTCCGATACGTCGACCTCGGTGCGCGCCGTGCCGGCCAGATCGCCCATCATGCCGCGGACCAGCTCCACGCCGCGTTGCACCGCCGACAACGTGCCGCCCAGGTCCTGGATGGTGTACGACGACACCGGCACGTGCTCGGCCAGTCCGAGCTCCGCCATCAGCCCGGTCACCGTGTTGACCTCGCAACCGAGCCCGACCACCACCAGCCCGCCGATGTTGGGGTTGCGGGCGTACCCGGCGAGGGTGCGGCGCAGCAGGTCCCAGCCCTCGCCCTCGCTGGCCATGCCGCAGCCCGTGCCGTGGGTCAGGGCGACCACTCCGTCGACGCCCTCGACGCCCTCGGCCTCGTCCTCGGTGAGCCGGGCGACCTTGCGGGCCACGGTGGCCGAGCAGTTGACGGTGGTGAGGACGCCGATGTAGTTGCGGGTGGCGACCCGGCCGTCCGGCCGGCGGAAGCCCTGGAAGGTACGGCGCAGGTCGGCGGGAAGCCGCAGAACCGAACCCGCCGTCCCGTCCGCCACGCGGACGGCGGCGTGCTCCGGCATCCCGAGGTTGTGCCCGTGCACGTGCTCGCCCGCTCGGATTTCGCCGAGGGTACGCCCGATCACCTGGCCGTACTTGCGTACCAGTGCCCCGGCGGGGAGGTCGCGCAGGGCTACCTTGTGCCCGGCGGGCACCTCAGCCCGCAGGGTCACCTCGCCTGCCCCGCGCACCGCGACGGACGCGCCGGTCGGCATCGCCGTCGTCGCCACCGCGACATCGTCACCCTCGTGCAGCACCACCAGGCTCATCCCGACACCTCCACCGTGCACGTTTGCGTGACCAGCCGGCGCGACTCGGCGAGGTCGGGCAGGTATCCGGTGCCGCCGTGCCCGCGCAGCGACAGCGACGCCGCTGCGGCGCCCAGCCGGACGGCGTCGGGCAGGTCGTCGCCGAGGGCCAGCCGCGCCGCGACCGTGCCGGCCAGCACGTCCCCGGCGCCGGTCTGGTCGACGATCCGCTCGGCCGGATACGCCGCGACGGTGGTCACCTCCCCGGCATCGTCCAGCAGCACCCCGTCGCCGCCCCGGGTAAGGGCGACCGCCGTGGCGCCGAGCGCGCGGAAGGCGGCGCACGCCGCGGCCGGCTCCGTAACGGGAGTTCCGAGCAGCGCGGCGGCCTCGCTCGGCCACGCCGGCGTGACCAGCCGTGCGTGAGGGGCCAGCGCCCGCAGGTGACCGCCGGCGGTTTCCACGTCGATGAGTCGTGGCCGCCAGTTGGGGTCGTAGACGAAGCACCGGGCGGCGCGCGCCGCCGCGCGTACCGCCTCGAAGGTCGTCGTCGAGATGGCGCAGGCCACGCCGCTGGAGAGGACCACGCCGGCGCGCGCGGCGAGTTCCGCCGGCACGTCGGCGGCGGCCAGGCCGGAACCGGCGCTGCCCCGCCGGACGTAGACGAACTCGCGCTGCCCGGACGGATCGGCGTGCTGCAGGTAGAGGCCGTGCTGCCCTCGGGTGCGGATCAGGCGTGACGTGTCGACGCCGAGCGCGGCCACCCGCGCCACCAGCTCGTCACCCAGTTCATCGTCGGGCACCCGGGCCAGCAGGCAGGTGTGCGCTCCGGCGGCAGCCGCCGCGGCTGCCGCGTTCAGCGCGTCCCCGGAGAAACCCAACCGCAGCGCCGCGCCGTCCCGCAGCGGTTCCAGCGCGGTCAGCTCGACCAGGATCTCGCCGAGGACGAGCACGTCCGGGGCCGGGGTCACCATGGGTGCACCGTGCCGTCCTCGAGCCGGTTCACCGGCAGGTAGGCGGGAGAGTAAGGGAAGCGGGCGGCCGCCTCCTCGTCGATGTCCACCCCGAGGCCCGGCACCTCCCCCGGGTGCAGGTAGCCGTCGGCGAAGTGGTACTCGTGCGGGAACACCGCGTCGGTCTGCTCGGTGTGCCGCATGTACTCCTGCAGGCCGAAGTTCGGGATCGCGATGTCGAGCTGCAGCGCGGCGGCCATGCAGACCGGGGAAAGGTCGGTGGCCCCGTGGGACCCGCTGCGGACGTGGTGCAGCGCCGCGTAGTCGAAGATGCGCCGCAGGTGGGTGATGCCCCCGGCACGCACCACCGTCGTCCGGATGTAGTCGATGAGCTGTTCGCGGATGAGCTGGGTGGCGTCCCAGACGGAATTGAAGATCTCGCCGGTGGCGATCGGCGTCGTGGTGTGCTGCCGGATGAGCCGGAAGCCGTCCTGCAGCTCGGCGGGGACCGGGTCCTCCATCCAGGTCAGTGCGTACGGCTCCAGGCTGCGGCCGAGCCGCGCCGCCTCGATCGGGGTCAGCCGGTGGTGCACGTCGTGCAGCAGCCGCAGGGTGGGGCCGAACTCGTCGCGTACCTTGGCGAAGACCGACGGGACGTGCGCCAGGTAGCGATCGGTCGACCAGGTCGACTCGGTGGGCAGGGCCGCGTCCGCCGGCTCGTAGAACATCTTGTCGCCGCTGACGCCGTAGGTCTTTGCCAGGCCCGGCACGCCGCACTGCACCCGCACCGCCCGGTAGCCGAAATCGACGAAGCGGGCCACCTCGGTCAGCACCTCGTCCACCGTTTCGCCGTTGGCGTGGCCGTAGACGGTCACGCCCTCCCGGGATCGGCCGCCGAGCAACTGGTAGACCGGCAGGCCCGCGACCTTGCCCTTGATGTCCCACAGTGCGGTGTCCACAGCCGCGATGGCGCTCATCGTCACCGGGCCGCGCCGCCAGTAGGCTCCCTGATACAGGTACTGCCAGGTGTCCTCGATCCGCGCCGGGTCGCGCCCGATCAGCAGCGGGACGACGTGGTCGCGCAGGTATGACTCGACGGCCAGTTCGCGGCCGTTGAGGGTGGCGTCCCCGACTCCCGTGACGCCCTCGTCGGTGATGATCTTCAGGGTGACGAAGTTCCGGCCCGGGCAGGTCACGATCACCCGGGCGTCAACGATCTTCATCGGGCCTCCTCCGTCGGCTCATCGAATGCGGCCAGCAGGGACCGCAGCCGGTCCGCCGCACCCGGCCGGAGCAGGTCGCTGCCGACGCCGACCGCGCAGGCGCCGGCCCGCAGCCAGTCCGGCACCGCCTCGAGCGCGATCCCGCCGGTGGGCACGAGGTCCGCCTCCGGCAGCAGTTGCCGCAGGCTGACCAGGAAGCTGGGACCACCCACATGGGCGGGGAACACCTTCACCGGGCCGTGCGCGGCGGCGGCCGCCACCTCGCCGGGAGTGAACGCTCCCTCCAGGAAGGGCAGCCCGGCGTTCTGCGCGACCGCCCGCACGTCCGGCGCGGGCCACGGGCTGACCAGGAACTGCGCCCCCGCCTCGACCGCCTGTATGGCCAGCGCCCCGCTCGTAACGGTGCCGAGCCCGACCAGCGTGCCTCGAGGTGCCGCACGGCGCGTGTCCCGCAGCGCCGCCGCCCAGTCCGGCGTCGTCGCGGTCAGTTCGACCACCCGAAGGCCGTAACCGAACATCGCTGTCGCCCCGGCCGTGGCCTGCGCCGCCGACGGCAGTCGCAACACCGGCAGAACGCGCTGCCGGCGCAGCAGCTCGAGCACGCCGCTCATGCGTCCGGCTCTTCCTTGACCCGGGCGACCAACTGCGTCGGATTGACGTAGCGCAGGCTGATCACGAGCAGCACCAGCATCATGGACGTGTAGATGACCGCCATGGCGTCCACGGACTGCTGCGCGCGGATGCCCGCCGCGGACATCGAGTAGTAGAGGGCGACGACGAGCGTCTGCGAGTCCGGACCGGCGGTGAGGAAGGTCAGTTCGAACATGCCCACGGTCCGGACCAGGACGAGGATCGCCGAGGCGAGCATCCCGGGCAGCAGCAACGGTGCCAACACCCGGAGGAACACCGACCGCAGTCCGGCTCCGCACATCCGGGCGGCGCTCTCGATCCGCGGGTCGATCTGCTCGATGAACGGTGTCATCGTGAGGATCACGAACGGCACCGACGGCACGAGGTTCGCCAGCACGACGCCGGAGAGGTGACCGGCGAGGCCGAACTTGTAGAGCACCGTCGCGAGCGGGATGCCGTAGGTGATCGGCGGCATCAGGATCGGCAGCAGGAAGACCAGGTAGGCCAGCCGTTTGCCGGGGAAGTTGCGGCGGGCCAGGACGTAGGCCGCCGGTACGCCGACCAGCAGCGACAGCGCCACGACCAGCAGGGAGACCTGCAGGGTGACGACGATGACGTCGAAGAGGGCGAACTCGCTCCACGCCTGCCCGTACCACTTGGTGGTGTAGCCGTCCGGCAGCCAGGTGTCGAACCAGCGTTGGCCGAAGGAGCTGACCAGGACGGATCCGACGACCCCGAGCAGGTTGAGGAAGAAGAAGACGACCACGCCCCAGACCAGCCACGCGGCGGGACGCGCCACAAGCCGCCGTCGGGGCCGGCCCTCGCCGGTGCCCGCCGCGGTGCCGCGACGGACGTCGGTGACGGTACTCATCAGCCCTTACCCCCCGTCGATCCGGTGTAGAAGCGGGTGCGGCCCAGCAGCACCACCGAGATGACGACCAGCTCGATAAAGCCCATGATCATGGCGATCGCGGACGCGTACGGGTAGTCGTACTGCTCGTAGGCCGCTTGGTACGCGGCGATGGAGATGACCCGGGTCTCGCCGGCCGGATTGCCGACGAGCACGGCGGACGGGAACACGCTGAAGGCCAGCACGAACGTCAGGCAGAACGTCGTGGCGAGCCCTGGCATCAGCAGCGGCAGGGTGACCGTGCGGAACCGTTGCCACCAGCCGGCGCCCAGCGTGGCCGCCGCCCGCTCCAGGGTCGGGTCGATGCCGGTGAGGTAGGACAGCACCAGCAGGAAGGCGAACGGAAACCCGGTGATGATCAGCGAGAAGAAGACGCCCCAGTAGTTGTGCACCAGCTGCACCGGTTCGTCCGTCAGGTGCAGCGACATCAGCACCCGGTTGAACCAGCCCGTCGGGCCGAGGAAGTTGAGCAGGCCCTGGGCGGTGAGCACCGTGCCGAGCGTGATGGGTACGACCAGCAGGATGGTGACCAGCCGCTTGCCGCGGAAGCGACCCCGCAACCGGTAGGCGATCGGGACCGAGGCGAGCACGTTCAGCAGGGCTGCCGGCAGGGCGATGCGCAGGGTGATCCACATCGTGTCCCGCTGGTAGGCGTCCCCGAAGAAGCGTGCGTAGTCGCTGAAGGGGCCGCCCTCGTTCGGCTGGAAGGACAGGCCGAGCCCGTAGAAGAACGGGTACAGGAAGAGCAGGGCGACGAAGAGCACCGCCGGGGCGAGCAGCCACAGCTGCTGGTCGACGCCCCGTTCTGCGAGGCGATGCCGCCAGTGTGCACGCGGGGACCGTGGCGCGCCGGCCGGTCGGGTCCGGCGCGCGGTCGTGATGCTCATCCGACCGGCCTCGGTTCCTCGACCAGGGCGTCCCCCGGGTCGACCGGGACGACATCGGGATGCGCACCGGCCTCGGCGGGAAAGACCAGCAGCCGCTGCGGTGCCACGCTCAACGCGACCCGGTCGCCGGGGGCGATCCGTCTGTCGGTGCGTACGTGCACCTGCAGCCCGGAGGCGGTGCGGGCCTCCGCGGCCAGTTCCCGGCCCTGGTATTCGACCACCTCGATCTCGGCGGGCACCGCGTGCTCCGCCCCCGCCGCGTCGACGCGGACGTCCTCCGGTCGCACGCCCGCGATGACCGCCTCGCCGACGGCGACCGGGGCAACCGGATCACCGACCAGCCGCAAGCCGTCGGCCTCCAGGGTGGCCAGGCCGCCCTGCACCGACCGCACCCGCATCGGCCACAGGTTCCGGTAGCCCATGAAGTCGGCGACGTGCCAGTTGCCCGGCCGCGTGTGCAGCTCCTGCGGCGACCCGATCTGCTGCACCCGGCCACCTCGCAGCACGACGAGGCGGTCGGCCAGGGACAGCGCTTCCTCCTGGTCGTGGGTGACGTAGACCGTCGTGAGCCCCAGCGACTGGTGCAACCGCCGGATCTCGGTGCGCATCTCCAGCCGAAGTTTGGCGTCGAGATTGCTCAGCGGCTCGTCCATCAGCACCAGCGACGGCTCCAGGACGACGGCCCGAGCAATGGCCACCCGTTGCTGCTGTCCGCCGGAGAGTTGGCCCGGCAGCTTGTCGGCGTGTTCCTCCAGACGTACGAGACGGATCGCTTCCCCGGTGCGGCGGCGGATCTCGTCCCTGGGCAGCCGTCGCATCCGCAGTCCGAACGCGATGTTCGCGCGGACGGACATGTGCGGAAACAGTGCGTAGTTCTGGAAGACCATCCCGAAGCCGCGGCGCTCCGGCGGCAGGGTGTCGATCCGCCGCTCGTCCTGCCAGATGCTGCCCGCGGTCAATGGCAGCAGCCCAGCCAGGCAGTTGAGCGCGGTGGACTTGCCGCAGCCAGAGGGACCGAGCAGCGCGATGAACTCGCCTGCGCGGATGGTCAGGTCGAGGCCGGTCAGCGCGTCCTGGCTGCCGAAACGGCGGGATACGCCGTCGAGCCGCAGCTGGGAGAATTCGGCCGCCGTCATCCCTGCTTGACCTTCCCGCTGCCGATTTCGCGGTCCCACCGGTCGAACGCCGCCACCAGCGCCTTCGGTTCCAGCGGAACCTCGGTCGGGTTGTTCGCGATGAGCGCGTCGTACTCCGGCCGGCCGAAGTTCCTGATGGCGTCCTGGCTCTTCTGCGGCGCCATCGACAGCTCGACTCCCTTGACGGCCGGCCCCGGGTAGAAGTAGCCGTCGTCGAACGCCTTGGCCTGCTGCTCGGGCGTGAGCATGAACTTCAGCAGCGCCAGGACGGCGGCCTGGGTGTCGGTCGAGACCCCCTTCGGGATGACCGCGTAGTGCGCGTCGGTCACCCAGTGGAAGCCCCGCATCGAGCTGACCTTGGCCTCCTTGGGCACCGTTCCGAGCACGCGGGGGTTGATGTCCCAGCCGGTCGTCGAGGCGATCACCTCGACGGAACCGTTGGCCAGGTTCTTCATCGTCTCCGTCGTGCCGCTCGGGTAGTAGGAGACGTGCTGGTTGAGCTCCTTCAGATAGGCCCAGGTCTTGTCCCACCCGTTCACCGGGTCCTTCGGATCCTTGTCCCCGAGGATGTAGGGCAGGCCCATCAGGAAGGTACGCCCGGGCCCGGAGTTCGACGGACGGGCATACTGGACCTTGCCCGGATGCGCCTTGGCGTAGGCGAGAAGTTCCTCCGCGCTGGTGGGCGGGTTCGGCACCTTTGCCGGCAGGTACTCCAGCAGCGGACCGGACGGGTAGTAGGTGACGGTCACCCCCGCGTTGCCGGCCAGCTTCTGCATGGCGGCAGCCGGCTCGAGGTAGTCCTTCATGCCGGGCAGGCGATCCTCGAACTTGGGCAGGACGTCCAGCCACAGCCCCTGGTCGACGCCGGCCGCCAGCCCGTCCACCCCGGTCAGGACCAGGCCGATGTCCACGCGCCCCGCGTTCTGCTGCGCCTTGATCTTGCCGGCGAGTTCCGGAGCCGGGGACTTGGAGTAGGTCACCCGCGAAATGACATCGGGGTTGTTCTTGACGAACTCGTCGATCATCCCCTGCGTCAGCTGAAGGTTGCCCGCGACGTCGAGGACGTTGAGTGTGACGGCCTTCTTCGGCTGCTGCGGCACCTCGCCGTTGCTGTCGCCGACGGCGCCGGAGTTGTCCGGTGCACCACAGGCGGCGGTGACGGTGAGGATGGACGATGCTGCGGCGATTAGGGCGCTCCGCCGGGTAATGCCCATGAAACGTTCCCTCCCTCGGGCACCCCGGACGTCGGGGTGCGTGCGGCCGCGTTCCGGCCAGGATCGTCAGTTGGTCCGCGCGACTCCGGTCGAGCCACGCACGAGCAGTTGGGTCGGCAGCTCCCGGCGGACGTTGCGGACGCCTTCCGGTTGCTCCAGCAGTGAGATGAGAAGGTCCACGGCGGCGCGTCCGGCCTGTTCCTTGGCCAGCGAGACCGTGGTGAGTGTCGGGGCGGACATCGACGACATCTGGATGTCGTCGATGCCGATCACGCTGATGTCCTGCGGCACCTGCACGCCACGGTCCCGTAGCCGGCCCAGGAGACCGAGCGCCATCAGGTCGTTGTAGGCGACGACCGACGTGACGCCGGAGGCGATGATGAGATCCGCCGCGGCGACCCCGCCTTCGAAGTGCGGTGGGAAATGACCGGTCACGAGCAGTTCCATGCCGGCCGCGGCGGTCGCGGCGCGCAGGCCGCGGACCCGGTCCCGGGTCGACCAGGAGGTACGCGGCCCGCCCACCCAGGCAACCCGCCGGTGGCCGAGCGCTTGGAGATGAGCGACCGCCTGTCGCATACCGTCCGCGTTGTCGAAGACGACGGACGGAACGCTGCCGAAGCGGCGGTTGACCATGACGAGGGTGGCGCTCCCGCCCAGTTCGCGGATCTCTTCCTCGCGTGCTCGAGGAGAGCAGAGGATGAGACCGTCCACCTGCTTGGCGAGGGCGCGCACCAGCCCGATCTCGGCCGCCGGATCCTCATCCGTGTCGGCGAGGAAGACGGCGTAGTCCACCTCCCGCGCCTTGGCCTGAACTCCCTTCACCACGCTCGGGAAGAAGGGGTTTGCCAGGTCCGGCACGATCAGGCCGAGGTTCCCGGTGCGGCCGGTGATGAGACCCCGGGCGGCGCGGTTGGGCGCGTAGCCCAGTCGCTGGGCGGCCCGAAGTACGCGTTCCCGCGTCGTCGGGTTGACGATCTCGGGCGTCGACAGCGCCCGGGACACGGTAGACGGCGAGACGCCCGCCTCGCGAGCCACCTCGCGGATCGTTGCTCGCACGGCTCCACCTCCTCAGCCCTTGTGAGCGACAAGTTTGAAACCGTTTGCAGACCCGTGTCAATACTCTGTTGCGTGGATGTTTCCGAAGCGGGGACGCTCCTGCCTTGTAGCGGGTGGGTTGGAGTGCAATCCTTTTCAGGATCCGTTTCGACAAGGCGTCAAAGGAGAGTTGCGTGGCACAGCTGCGTCTGCATCCCGACCGAGCCCTGCCCGCGGGGGACGAGATCCGAGCCGTCGCCCGCCGGATCTACCAGTCCACCCGGGGGCTGCCGTTGCTGTGCATGCACGGGCACGTGGACGCGGCGGTGTTCGCCGACGACCGGCGCTTCTCGGACCCGGCGCACCTGCTCGTGGTACCCGACCACTACGTGACCCGGATGCTCGTCTCGCAGGGCGTGCCGCTCGAGCAGCTCGGCGTGCCCCGGGTCGATGGTGGCCAGGTCGAGACCGACCCCCGGCAGATCTGGCGCCGCTTCTGCGCCCACTGGCACCTGTTCCGCGGCACACCGAGCCGCTACTGGCTGGAGCACGAGATCGCCGAGGTTCTGAAGATCGACATCGCGCCTGGCCCCGACAGCGCCGACACGCTCTACGACCTCATCGATGCCCGGCTGTCGGAGCCCGGCTTCCGACCACGAGCGCTGCTCGACGCCTTCAACATCGAGCTGATCTCCACCACCGACTCGGCCACCTCGACGCTCGAGGACCACTCGAAACTCCGCTCCGCGGGGCTCGGCGAACGGGTCATCCCGACGTTCCGGCCAGACGCCGTCACGCACCTCGGGCATGCCGGCTGGGTCCGGCAGGTGCAGCGGCTCCAGGAGCTCTCCGGAATCGACACCGGGGACTATGACGGATTCGTCGCGGCCCTGCGCCACCGACGCGAGACCTTCGCCCTGGCCGGGGCGCGCGCCACCGACCACGGCCACCTCAGCGCCGCCGCCGAACCGCTGTCCGTCACCGAGGCTCGGCGGATCTACGCCGAGGCGTGCAACGGCAGCGTGAGCGACGCGGCCGCCGCCGCCTTCGCCGGTCACATGCTCTTCGAGATGGCCCGGATGTCCTGCGACGACGGCCTGGTCATGCAGATCCACCCCGGGGTGCTCCGCGACCACGACGCCGCGATCCACGAAACGTTCGGCTCCGACAGAGGGTTCGACATCCCGGTCGCCACCGAGTTCACCCGCTCCCTCCGGCCCGTGCTCAGCGCCTTCGGCCGCGACCCGAACTTCCGCCTGGTGCTCTTCACCGTCGACGAAACCGTCTACTCCCGCGAGCTCGCTCCGATCGCCGGCGTCTACCCCGCCGTACGTCTCGGTGCGCCCTGGTGGTTCCTCGACAGTCCAGACGGGATGCGCCGCTTCCGCGAACTGGTCACCGAAACGGCCGGCTTCTACAACACCTCCGGATTTGTCGACGACACGCGGGCCTTCCTGTCGATCCCCGCCCGGCACGACCTGTCGCGGCGCATCGACGCCGGTTATCTGGCCCGCCTCGTGGTGGAAAACCGACTCCCCGAGGACGAGGCGGTCGAGACGGCAGTCGACCTCGCCTACCGGCTCCCGCAGGAGTCCTACGCCCGACGGGGTGCGTGAGGCCGACCAGCCAGGGATCGCTCCCGCTGTCCCGTGCCCTCGCGCCCGTACCTCAGGGCAACTTATGGCAACGCATTGATCCCCACCACGGCCATGGAGATGGTGAAGGCGCCCGGGCCGGTCCCGCGAGACGGACTACGACCCGGGGCTCGGTCGGCCCAGCGGTAACTCAACGCTGTCCCCCGCACCACCACCGATGGACGAAGGAGGACTCCAGATGAGTCGAGACCTCAGGCGCGCGCGGAAGCGGGGCACCGCCCTGCTCGCCGCGTCCGTGCCACTCTCGATGCTCCTCACCGGCACGGCGGCCGCCGCGCCGACCGGTGACCGCGACTCCGGCGGCAACCGTCCGCCCGCGCACTCCAACGCCCCGCACCACGGCCCCACCGTCGTGTCCCAGGTAAAGGACATCATCAAGGTCCAGGGTCGATACTTCCGGGATCTCAACGACAACGGCCGGCTGGACCCGTACGAGGACTGGCGCCGGTCGGCCAAGGACCGCGCTGCCGACCTCGTCGGGCGGATGACGCTCGCGGAGAAGGCCGGCCTGATGCACATCACCTCGGAGCGTCGCGGCGCACCCTCGAGCGCCGACCCACACCCCGACACCGTCGGGTACGTCCGGGACCGGAACATCCGCTACCTCGTCATCCGCGACAACCCCACCGCCTTCGACCTGGCCGATCGCGCCAACGACTACCAGGAGATCGCGGAATCCACCCGCCTGGGCATCCCGATCGTCTTCACGTCGAACCCGCGCAACCACGTCAGCACCAATCTGGAGTTCGGCATCGTCGAGGCGTCCGGGCAGTTCTCCACCTGGCCGGGCACCCTCGGCCTCGCCGCCGCGCACGACCCGGCGCTGATCCGCGAATTCGCGCAGATCGCGCGCAAGGAGTGGCGTGCCGCCGGGATCGAAAAGAACTACGGGTACCAGATAGAGACCGCCACCGAGCCGCGGTGGCGGCGCGTCAGCGGCACCTTCGGCGAGAGCCCGGACCTCAACGCCGCGTACGCCCGGGAACTCGTCCTCGGTTTCCAGGGCGAGCACCTCAGCAGCGACAGCGTGGCGCAGACCGTCAAGCACTTCCCCGGCGACGGCGCGGTGTACAAGGGCCTCGATCCGCACAACGCGAACGGCCAGTGGGCGGTCTATCCGACGCCCGGCAGCCTCTACGCCTACCAGCTCCCACCGTTCCAGGCGGCGATCGACGCGGGTGCCAGCTCCGTCATGTCGTACTACAACCGCCCGAACAACGAATTGAGCGTGCCGCAGCTGGGTGGGCAGCCGTTCGAGGACGTGGCCGGGGCCTACAACAAGGCTCTGATCACGGACCTGCTGCGCACCGAGATGGGCCACACCGGCTACGTCAACAGCGACAGCGGCATGCTGACCACCATGCCCTGGGGCGTGTCGGACCTGACGCTGGAGCAGCGGTACGCGAAGGCCATCAAGGCCGGCACCAACCTCTTCTCCGACTACAACGACCCGAGCGGTCTCGTGCGTGCGGTGGGGCAGGGCCTGCTGACCGAGGCCGACCTCAACCCCTCGGTGCGGGCACTGCTCACGGAGATGTTCGCGCTCGGCCTCTTCGAGAACCCGTACGTCGACCCGCAGCTGGCCCAGAAGATCGCCGAATCTCCTCGGTCCCAGGCGAAGGCCGACGAGGCGCACCGCAAGTCGATCGTGCTCATGCGCAACGACCAGGATCTGTT
The DNA here is from genome assembly GCF_042871425.1 of Micromonospora sp. NPDC005806. NCBI lineage: Bacteria > Bacillati > Actinomycetota > Actinomycetes > Micromonosporales > Micromonosporaceae > Micromonospora > Micromonospora sp. NPDC005806. The sequence continues at coordinate 50,404 of NZ_JBIAIL010000017.1, forward strand.
GCCGCTGACCGATGCCAACGTCGCCACGACCCGGCTGTACGTGGAGGTCGTCACCGGGACCAACGCCGCGGCGCAGACCGCGGCACTCAAGGAGCTCATCGGCGAGACCGACCCCACGGTGCGGATCGTGGACAACCTCGCCGAGGCCACGGCGGCCCTGGTGTGGGTGCGGCCCAACACGTACGAGATCTCCGACACGGAGGGCGTCTCGATCGAGCTCAACGCCAACACCGGCGTGGACGTGGCGCGGGTCCGGGAGATCGAAGCGACCGTCCCGACGATCCTGGCGATCAACATGGTCAACCCGTGGGTGATCAACGAGATCGAACCGGATGCCGCGGCGGTCGTGGCCACGTTCAACGTCAAGGCCGACGCTCTGGTGGACGTGCTCCGCGGTCGCTTCAACCCCACCGGAAGACTCCCGCTGACAGTGCCGAAGAACTCGGCGGCCGTCGAGAACAACGCGTCGGATGTTCCCGGCTATGCCGAGGCCTTCGACTACGCCTACACCAACCGGGCCGGAGACGACTACACGTTCGGCTTCGGGCTGAGCTACCGGTAGCCCTTACCGATCGCCGGGCCAACGATGATGGGGCTGGCTGGCCGCGCCAGGATCAGCGAGATCCGAGCCGATCGCCAACACGGGCTGCGTCTTCTCGGCGCGATCCCGCTCAGTTGACAACCCTGCCTGCACCTGACGGGGTCCCGGGATTCCCGGGACCCCGTTGCTCGCGTCGACGTCGTGCCCGGTCAGCTGGTGGAAAGACTTGATATGCCCGGCGGTGTCCTCGCCGCCTTCGAGCTGTCGCTGATGAGGTCGATGCGACGTCTCATCGCAGCGTCACCGGGGCGGTCTGACGTTGCATCCCCGCCACGGCGTTCCCTGTCTGCGCGACATCGTCCTGCGGGCCAACGCTCGCCCTGGCCTCAGGCCACTGGCGGCGGGCCAGACGGCTGGGCGCAGCGTTTGGCCGCAGGTGGGGGTCGCGTCACGGGATGCCGTGGGTGAGGTTGGATGCACTGTGTCGCCGTGTGTCCTGGGAGCGCCCTCGTGAATCCATTTGATCAGCTTGCTGGCCTTGACCTGCCGACCCTGCAGGTGTTGGAGGCGGCTTTGGCACTGGGTGGCGTCGTCACCGAGGCTGAGGTGTCGGCGTTGGTCGGCGCCGATGCAATGCCGTACCTGCAGCGTGCCGTCAACGCGGGGCTTGTCGGGCGGCTGCGGAGCCGGCTCGCGGTGAACGGCATCATGCGCGAGGTCTTCGCCCGTCCGCTGGGTGTCGGCCCGTCGGCTGGGCAGCTCGCCGCGGTGTTGAACATCGATGATCTGAAGGTTGTTGCGAGCAACCTGGGGCTGCCCACGAAGGGCCGCAAGGCAGACCTGCTGGAGGCAGTGGCGGAGTTCTTCCTCGATACGGACAACGTCCACGGTCTCGTCAAGCGGATGCCCGTCGCGACGCGGGCGGTGTTGGAGGAAGCTGATCGCGACGGTGGACCAATCCGTCACTACGGCGGCAGCGGCATCGCACACCGTAGCCGGTATCCCAGCCACTATCGGCAGGTGCATCCGCTGGACTGGGCCGAGGAGCATGGGCTGGTCTACCGCGTGACCTGGGACGACTATCAGCTGGCGGGTCAGGTCGCGCTCGCTTTGCGAGGAGCGGACTACCGGGCTCCGTTTCAGCCGCAGGAACCGCCGGCTACCTGGCACACGCCGGATTCCGCGACAGTGCGCCGCGACGCCCAGGCGCAGGGCATCGCCGTGGTCGGGCTGTTGTCGGCGCTGCTGGACGGGGCCGGACGTGAGCCGCTGGCCACAGTCAAGGTCGGCGGCGTAGGTGTGCGCGAGCTGACTCGGACGGCGAGGAGGCTTGGCGTGACGGTTTCGACCGTGCGGCTGCTGCTGGCGGTCGCCGAGAAGGCCGGGCTGGCCGAACTCGACGAACACGTGATGCCGACGGCCGCGTACGACCGCTGGCTCACGCTCGGTCTGGACCGGCGGCTGGCGGTGATGCTGAAGGCGTGGCGCGAGCTGGACTATCTGCCGTCGTCGCAGACTGGGCCGTGGCTGCCGGACTACGACGAAGCCTGGCCTGCGCACGCCCGGATGGCCGCGCTGCGGACGTTGGGTGACCGGGCGGCGACGGACCTCGAGCAGGCGGCGCACTGGATGTGGTGGCGGCAGCCGCTGGCCTTCGGCGACGCCACAGCGGCGCGCGGTCTGCTGGAGGAGGCCACGACCTTGGGGGTTCTCGGCGCTGGCGCGATCAGCCCCGCCGGGCAGGCGCTGCTGGCCGGCAGTGACATCGCCAAGGCCGTCGGCGACCTGGGTGAGGTCGCCGGCACCGCCCGGCTGCAGGCCGACCTGACCGCGGTGGTGATAGGAACACCGGGTCCGGAACTGGCGGAGCTACTCGACGCGGTCGCCATCGTAGAGTCCCGCGGCACGGCCACGACCTGGCGCTTCAGCCCAGCGACGGTACGCGGCGCGTTCGACGCAGGCTGGACCGAGCACCGCCTGACGAGAGCCCTGACGAAGATCGCCGAAGGCGCACTGCCGCAACCGCTGGTCTACCTGCTGGCCGACGTCGCCCGCCAGCACGGTTCGGTACGGGTCGCGCCCGTGGCCAGCACCCTGGTCAGCGACGACACCGCGATGCTGACGCAGATCTGCGCCGACAAACGGCTGGACAAGCTCAACCTGCGTCTGCTCGCCCCGACAGTGCTGGCCAGCCAAGCCACCACGGCTGACACGATGGCCGCCCTGCGCAAGGCCGGCTACGCGCCGCGCCAGCATGACGCCGACGGCCGGGACGTCATCGAGCGAGCCCGCCGCCACCGAGCCTGACGGGCTGGCAGCGGCACGCACCCTGCCTGCCCGCATCCCCGACGAGGTCGCGGCGGTGCTCGACGCCCACCAGGTGCCCAAGACCTGACGCGCACGGCGCCCCGGTCGGTGACGACCGGGACCCGCGTGCACCGGCCGTCAGAAGACCTGGGCGAAGCAACCCACGGCGACGGCCATCGACAGCACCGCCATCGAGAGAGCCATGAGGGGTCTGGGAATGCGCATCGGGAGCTCCATCTCGTGGTTGACGTGGTTCACAGGCAGTACCGAACGAGCCAGTGATCGGAGTTGTAGGTGTCCTTCGCCGGGTCCGGCACGGTGACCGCCCGTTCCTCGACCATCTCCTCGGGGCGGATCCGCCGCGGGAGCGTGCCGAACCGGGCCCGGCGTGCCGCCGTGGCGCCGTCGTTGCTGTTCTTTACGGGTGACATCGCATCGTCTCCTCAACAGCCTGCTGGGGGCGGTTCGGGCTGGTCAGCCTAGGTAGAGGTCCCGCCGGGTGGCCACGAACTCCTCGACCGTCTGGGCGGGCGTGCCGGTGAGGCGCCCGACGTCGCCGGACGTGCGGTCGTAGCGGTTCTCGCGGTGCAGTCGGGCCATGGTGGCGATGTGCTGCTCGGTGTGCGCCGGCAGGCCGGCTTTCGTGAGCACCTCCGACTGCCACTTCTCCGCCGGCAGGTCCACGTACCTCACCGGTCGTTGCAGCGCCCGGGAGAACTCCTCGGCGACCTGCGTCATGTCGAGGCTGCGGGGCCCGGTCAGCTCGTAGACGTGCCCGATGTGCGGGGTCGGGTCGCGGAGCACGGTGGCGACCACCCTGGCGACGTCCGCCACGGCGATCGGCGACGTGCGTCCGGTGCCGAACGGCAGCGCGATCGTGCCGTTCGCCCGGATCGAGGCCGCCGCCAGCGTGGTGAAGAGCGGGTTGTCGAGGAACGACGTCGGCCGGATGTGCACCACCGGCAGGCCCGACCAGTTCAGCACCTGCTCGGCCAGCCAGTGCAGCCGTTGTTGGTGTGACTCGGCGGTGCTGGTGGCGGTCATCTGGGACACCGTCCCTTGCGACATGGCGACCACTGCCCTCAGCTTCCCGTACTCCCGCGCCACGGTGGCCACCACGGTCGCGGCCAGCAGATGGTCCGGCGACACGGGCATGGCGAAGTACAGCCGTCCGGCACCCGGCAGCGCGGCCGCGACCGTCTCCGGCCGGGTCAGATCGCCGAAGACAACCTCCACGCCGAGCGCCCGCAACTCGGCCGCACGCTCGTCGTCGCGGCGGACCATCGCCCGCACTGGGACGTCCTGCGCCCGCAGGAGATCGATGACGGTACGGCCCACGCCACCGACACCGGTGACGAGGACGAGGTCGTTGTCAGCCATGAGTTGATCTCCTTGCGGTCGGGAGCGCCGGGGCGCGTACAGCTTCCGGCGGAGGCGCATGGATCACGCGGCGGCTGCCGGGTGTGATGGTGCGTCCCGCCGCCCGCGCTGTCCTCCAAGGCGCCGGATGTCCGTTCCGGTCGCGACCGGGCTGCGGCACCGGCATTAGGAGTATATGCTCGTATCCACCGAGCCGCCAGGACGCGCGCCGCGCGGCTGGTCCGCCGCCCCTCCCTGAAGGCCCCCGTCGCGGTACCCGGAGGCGTGGGCGCATACGCGCTGATCATGAGGTGAAACCAGGAGGAGAAATGACTGGTACCCCGACACCCCTCGACGACCCGTGCAACTGCCTGGCACTGCGGCGGGCCTCGCGGTACCTCACGGCGACCTACGACAAGGCCCTCGGCCCGGTCGGCCTTCGTGCCACGCAGTTGACCATCCTGCAGAAGCTCGCCGCCCACGAGGCGATGACGATCAGCAGCCTCGCCGACATGATCTCCATGGACCGAACAACAATGGCCACCAACCTCAAGCCGCTCGCGCGGCGGGCCGACTGCGCGCGTCTCTCCAGGCCGTCCTCGACACCGGCTTCCAGCCCTGGGCCGAGTGAAGCCCTTAATCCGAAATTGCGCGTCGGTCGGCGTACCGTCCCGGTGCCAGACTTCGCCGTCGAGCTGCTGACCGCCCACCGTGAGGCGTTCCCGGCTGGTGCCCGCGGTGAGGGTTCACCAACTCGTCGGGTCCGCTACGCCGGACGCTGCTCAATACGGCTGAGCACTCCGTGTTAACCAGCACGCTACACCGCGTCTGACCAGCGAAAACGTAACCCCCAGATCGGGGACGGTGCCCGTTGAGAGCAATTCAAGGCTGTTGAGTGCAGTTGCGCGCCGTTCAGTGCACCGTGCTGCTCCCAGTCCGCTCCCCCATCCTTGGCGGTCGGGTCGCCGGGTCCCGTTTCTCACCACCCTGGTCGACCTTTGGACAGTCTCACTGCCGGGGCAGCGCGATGGCCCGCCGGCCGACGCCAAAGCGGGTGGACCGTGGTGCCGTCGGGGAGCGCGAAGGGGTCGCGGGCGGTGTAGCCGTGCCGGGTATAGAGGGCAGCCTCGGCGAGAGTCGTTGCCTCTGCATAGGAGGGAAGCCCAAGACGTTCCATCAAAGCGAGGCTGCGGGCGAGCAGGACCGAGGCGCGGGTGACACGGCAGGTCGCCGGCGGGACCGCTAGGAAGGCCAAGTGGTTGTGGGCATCGGTGGGACGGTGGGCCTTGAGGACGCGGTCCAGGCATCGGAAGCGGTCCAGGTAGTCACCGGAGGCGGCGGCGAGCCGTTGGCGGTAGCTGCCTGGCGGCGGAATGGGACGGTAGCGGTGGAACCAGACGGCGGCGGCGGAGCCGTCATCGAGGAGACAGGCGTCGCCGACGAGAAGGGCGTGTTCGACCCAGATGCGGGAGACGGCGGTGAGCACGGAGCGTCGCTGGTCTTCATCAGGCACGAGCCACGCGCCGATCGCTGAGGAGTGCACGGGGTCGGCGACGAGGCTGGCGATCTCGCCGATGTCGCACCAGTGGGCGCGGACTGTGGACAGAATGCCGGTCATGCGGAATCTCCGGTGGATTAGGCGTGGTTGCCCAGTGGGCGGCACTGCCGTCCGCCAAGCGAGGCTGTGCAGTCCGGTCAGGTGGTTGCCCGCCACTGAAGCGGACGTGCCGGTGCATTCCGCTGTCGCGTCACGGATCAGCGCCGGCGAGGGACGAGCGCCCAGCTGACCGGGCGGGCGCGGGAGTCACGGCGCGGTGGCACCACCATGGGCACGTGGGGCGATGACGGCGTCCGCCGTGCACGACGGCGGGCCACCACTCTGTCGCCCAGACCGGCAGTTGGTGAGGTGCGGCCGCGACCCGCGACCGCGCCTCCGTTGCCTGTCCGGCGGTGCCGGTGCGTCAGCCGTTGCCGCACGACGTGACGCCGAGGCGCCCCTCAGGCAGGTCTGGTGCCAGGCTGAGGCGATCGTTGGGCGAACTTCTCGCACCAGGACGAAGCGCAGCGCTGCGATACCAACTCCGGCGTCCACGGATGCGGTGATATGTCGGCTGCCGTCGCCGTACCGGCGCCTGAGGCAGCGGACCTGCTCGCGCTGCCGGACGAGATCGGCGTCAGACCGCCGGCGCCGGTCCCACCGACGCGCCCGGGGTCACGACTCACGTCGACCGCAGCGCTTGCGGCTGGCTCGCCGCCGCTCCTACACCCCGCCGTCACGTTCCAGTACGGCGCGGCTTCCGGGTGCGCCGGGGTCGCAGCTGGCGCTCGAACAGGGTGCTCGATAGTGCCCGGAGTGGTGATGACCGGCACCGCACGTGCAGGACTGGGATTCGGTTCGACCAGATCGCCAGGTAAAACCACCAGGGCCGGTTGCCGGACGATCGGTCGGGTCACCCCGAGCACCGGGGCAAGGACGGGGGCCAGTGTCTCGACGACCGGGTCGGCCACCCGCCGGACAACGGCGTCAACGGGTTTGCGCAGTCCCGTCCCAACGATCTCCTGCACCGGCGCCGCAACGCCCACGAGCGGACGCGTCACCGGCGCGACGGCCTCGACGGCTCCCGCCACCCCCGTACCGGCCGACCGGTCCACCACGCGACGCACCGGCGCCACCGCCGCCGACAGCCCAGCGGGCGGGACCCGCACCGCCGGGTCGGGCTCCGCACGGGCAGGCGCCCGGGTGGCAGCTGTCCCCGCGGTCACGGGCGCCGGCTCGCGCACCGCGTCGGTCCCGGCCGGGCTGCGGTCGACCGTCGCCGACCCTCCAGGCGACGCGGACGGACTTGACAGGACATTGCCAACCACCGCCCGTGCGCGGTCGAACAGATCGCCGGCCATGCCCGGGCGCGGCTCGCCAACGGCGTATGCGGGATCGTCCATGACCGCGTCGTAAGCGACCCAAGTGGCGATGAGGCCACCCAACAGCAGCATCCCGCGCACCATCGCCCGAGCGAGTCGTCCGCCGCGACGCCGCACCACGGGCACCCTCCCGACTCGTCCGCTGCCGCCCAGCAACATCACCGATGGTGGCCTAACGGGGTCAGCCGAATACCCTCCGGCACAGTGGATTAGCACCATCCGCACAACGACTCGACGCGCCGTGCGCACGTCCCCTAACCGGACCGCGATCTCGGCACCGGGAACGGGCTCCAACGGGACCCTCAGCCCGGCGCTTGGACGATGCCATGCAGGGGCAGACATCGAGCCAGCGGCGTCGCTGCCGATGCGTCAGCGCGGCGGCGCCGTTGACACGCGGCCGTTGGTCGTCCTGACGGCCGAGACACGAAGGTTCCCGTTCGGCGCCGACTGTCAGGCAAGGGGCAGACCAGTGATCGCACTGATCATCTCTGCGGCGCGGGCGGTCGCGGCGCGAGGCTCCATCCGGCCGGTGAGGACGGCCTCGAGCATCGACTGTAGTTGGGCCGAGACTCGGGGGTACTGGGCGGTCATTGGCCGCACCACGGCCTGCCCGAGCAGCGGGCCGGTCGCCCGGAGGAGCGGCGAACTGGCCGCGGTGCGGTCGACGGCGGACCGCCGGGGGGCGATCTGCCAGGTGACTCGGGACATCCGCGCGAGCGCGTCGGTTGACGTGACATCGCGCAGCACGCGCATGGCCAGGTGCGGGGCCGACGCCTGCCGGAAGATGCCGTAGACCATTCCGCCCGCAAGCGTGGCAGGAGCCCCGTGCGGCCCGGCGGGCATGCCGATGAAGCCGAATTCGTCGAGCACGCTGTCCGTCGCCACCCCGGCCGCCGCAGCCAGCGCGGGCGCGTCGTAGCTGCCGCCGAAGGCCAGGGTGGCCTGGCCGTGCGCGAGTTGGCGGATCGGGCGATTGCGGTCGTAGGAGACCGCCTCAGCGGGGATGACGCTCGTGTCCAGGAGTCGCCGCAGGAACGCCAGGCATTCCGCCGCGGCGGGTGTGTCGAGGGTGACCATCTCCCGGTCGAGGATGGTGGCGCCGTTCGAGGCGAGGAGCGAGAGCAGGCAATACGTCGCGGTCTCACCTGCGCGCGAGCCGCCGGGGAGGGTCAGCGGGATGGCGTGACCGCGCCCGGCGAGGGCTTGACCCAGCGCGGCGAGGTCTTCCCAGGTTTGGGGCGGCTGGTGGCCGACGGCGGCCAGGTGGGTCCGGCGGTACCAGATGCCGGCCACGTCGGCCTCGGCTTGCACGGCGACGGGCCGCCCGTCGAGCGTGTTCGCTGACCGGAACGGTTCGAGGAAATCCTGCTCGTATTCGTCGCGGACCCAGCCGGTGTCGAGTTCGTCCAATGGCGTGAGGAAGCCGGACTTGGCGAACTCGTGGACCCACACCGAGTCCAGTACGGCGAGGTCGGGAGCTCGTCCCTCGGCAACCGCGCGGATGATCACCTGGTGCAGGTCGGGCAATGCCACCGAGACGATGTTCAGGGTGAGGTCCGCCGGCGCGGCTTCGCGCACGATGGCTTCCCAGCAGCCGTCTGGGACGATGATCCGTGCCTCGCGAAGGGCGGGGTGGCGCTGCACCCAGTGCGGGTTCACGAACGAGCCGCGACGGCGGTGGCGCAGCACGACGCCTTCGTCGGCGAGCTCCGAAAGAGCGCGGTTGACCGGGGTCCGGCTGATGCCGTAGCGGGCGCACAGCTCATGTTCGGTCGGCAAGCGCTCGCCAGGGCCGTACTGGCCGCTGAGAATCTCCTCGAGCAGCAGGGTCTTGAGCTGGACGTAGACCGGCAACGGCTGCTTGGGGTCAATTGCCGGACGCACCAGGGTTTCCTCCTCACGGGGGGTCGCGTCCTCATTGTGCACCGCGGTCCGGTTGGTGGATTCGCGGGTCATAGACCAGGCCGGTCAAGGTGTAGCAGGCCGATAACCGCCGCTGGCCAGGCGAACCAGTGCCGGGCGAGCCAGTGTCCGGTGTCCGGTTCGTAGGTCTCCGGCAGTAGGCCGTCGGTGCCCACAACGCGGGTCAACCGGTCCAGGACGACAGCCGCCCTGCCCTCATCGCCGGTCGTCCATGCCACAGCAAGCTCCTGCGCGTCGCCGAGCGTCCACGTTCCCGGTGTGTGCGCGGACCCGAGCCCTCCGTGACGCCCGATGACGAAGCCCGGATTCTGCGCCGAAAACGCGAAACGCATGGTGGCCACCCAGCGCGGGTCCTCCCGGGTGCAGAACCCCCACATCGGCGCGAACGCGGTCGGTAGGTCATTCGCGTCGTGGTAAAGCCGGTGCCTGCCGGCACCGTCGCTCTCGTACGCCCACTGAGTACCGTATGGCCCGCAGCAGGTGAAGCATCGGTTGACCGCTGCGCGCAGTGCGCTTGCTGTTTCCGAGAGCCGGAGCCCGTCGAGCCCTAGTTCGTCGGACCAGCGAGCCAGCCGGTTGGCGGTGTGCCAGTACAGGATCTGGGCAGACAGCGGAAATTGGAGCTCCGATGGATCATCGGCGGGGTTCTCGGCGCTCGCCAGCAGACCATCGGGTCCTTGCCGGGGCAGGCCTTCCCACACCTCGGCGACCAGCTTGCCCCACTCCCGCGCCGGGTCGGCGTATTCACCGTCGCCTGGGGGTGTCGGCCAGCCGCGGGTGATCCGCCGGAAGTCGGTCAGCTCCAGCATCGGGTACAGCTGCTGATCGGCCTGGACCGCGAGGTCCTTGGGGCGCCCGTCCGGCAGGTGGCTTCGCATCCACGGCACGCCGACAGCCCGCCCGCGCCCCCACAGCCAGCGCAGATGCCCGCCGACGATCTCGGTCGTGCCGTGATCTTCTCCGCCTGCGGTGAGCAGCAACAGGGCCTGGTAGTAGGCATCCCGGGTCCAGCTCAGCGGGAGCAGCCGGTGGTCGGTCAGGATCGCGCGCTCGCCGTGGCCGACGTCCAGTGCGGTGCAGCCGAGGATGTAGCGGACCGCGCCGGACCCGATCCGCGCGAGGGTGGTGTCCGGGTCGCGGCGGGGGAAGCGCGCGACCGGGACCGGCAACTGCCCGACCGGGACTGGACGTTGCTTCCAGTCGGGCTGTGGGGTCGGTGCCAGCGACACGCTGACGACGATCTCTGCATCGTCGCCCCCGTCCCCGCGAGTTGTCACGGCCAGTGTGGCGCCGCCATCCGAGTCCGCTATCCAGGCACCGGACTCCGCGTTGCGGACCCGGACCGAAACCTGGGCGCGGCATGGCAGTTTCGGCGCGTCGAGCGCCAGCACCCCGAACTGCTCGTGCACCAGGGTGTGCACCTGCAGCGGCGCGGGTGGGTTCACCTCGGTGATCTCCGCGAGCGCGCAGCGGTCGAGCCGGCCGCGGAACCTCAGTATGGCGACTGTAGGGCCGGCCCCCGGGGTGGCCCGCAGGAGGTGCCGCTGGACGATCACCGGCTGATCTGGAGGCGCCCACGCGACCGCCGCGCAGGACCAGTCCCGACCGGCGCGTTGCCAGACTGGCCGCCCGGCGTCGTCCACGCCGGCGCGTCGCGCCGAAACTGCCTCCTCGGGCAAATCGAGGCGGAGGAACGCGTACCGGTCCTCGGTCAGCCAGGACCGGTAGCGCCGAACCGCGACCGGGTCGCCGCGCCAGCGCTCGTCGAACGCCGGCACTCCGGACAGCTCGACAAACCCGTGCACCGGGTGCGGCATGCCGACTGACAGCCAGCAGCCATGGCCGCCAAGCGACGCGGCCAGCAGCCCGTTTCCGACATCAAGTGGCTTGCGCAGCTCATCGGCGGCGGATTGGAGCGGTGGGGCGGTTGCGGGCAGGTTCACTGCTGGGCCGCTGGCACAATCCCGGGGACGTCGACGGCGTCGACCCGGTACATTTCGGCCCGGCGCATGCGCAGCGCCGGCTCCCGGTCACGTTCCCGGGCGATCGCGGCAAGGTCGATGCGCGCCCGCAGCGCCTCTTCCGCCACGCCCGCTTCGGCCAGCACTTCTCCACGCGGGTCGACGATCAGCGAGCGTCCGCAGTAGTCCCCACCGGTAAGGTTGCAGGCCACCGCGAAAACCTGATTGTCCTGGGCGCGCGCCCTTGTCCGCAGGGTCAGCAGATATTCGTAGCCGAACGGTACCGCGGATGGGATGACCAGGATCTGCGCGCCAGCCAGGGCCAAGGTCGTGGCCAGCTCCGGGAACGCGTGCTCGAAGCAGATCAGCGGCCCGAGCCGCCCGGCCGGCGTATCGATGGTGAGCAGACTGTTGCCGGCCGCGAAGCGGAGCCGCTCAGGCGGGTAGAGGTGGGTCTTGCGGAACGGATGCACGGTCCCGTCCGGCACCACGACGACTGCGGTGTCGTACAGGGCGTCGCCGTCGCGTTCCAGCAGACCGAGTACGACTGTCGTGCCAAGCCGCTGGGCCTCCTCCGTCACCGCGGTCACCGTCGGGCCGTCCAGTGGCTCGGCGAGTTCCGCGCCCCGCTGGTCGATGATCGCCAGGTCGTACCCGGTGGTGACCAGTTCTGGCGTGATCACCAGATCCGCGCCAACGCATTGGGTACGCATGGCGGCCAGCAGGCGCTCCACGTTGCCGGTGACGTCGCCCGGTTTCGCCGCCAACTGTAGGGCGACAACGTCCAGCACACTCATCCCTTGACCCCTCCCGCAAACAATCCGCGTACGTAGTACCGGTTCAACACAGCGAAAAGCACTAGTGGTGGCAGCACCGCCATGATCGAACCGGCGGCCACCAGGTCCTCCTGGGCCAGATGCGGGGACTGCAGGTTCGCCAGGCCGACGGTGATCGGCTGGTGGTCTCGATCGAGCAGGCTCAACCCGAGTAATAGGTCGTTCCACACGAAGACGAAGTCGATGATCGCGAACGACACGAGGCCCGGCAGCGTGAGCGGCAGCACCACGCGCCGGAGCAGGTCGAGGTGCGAAGCACCGTCCAGTCGGGCAGCCTCCAACAACTCCTCCGGCACCTCGGCGAAGAAGCTGTACATCATGAAGATCGCCCAGCCTGCACCGAATGCGGTATGGACCAGCACGATCCCCAGGAACTGTTGGCCGCCGCCGGACAGCCCGAGGGTACGTAGCCACGGCAGCATCGGGATCAGGATCAGCTGGACCGGCACGATCATCGTGGTGACCAGCAGGAAGTACGTGATCCGTTTGAACCGGAAGTCCATCCGCGCGAACGCGTACGACGCCAGTGCCCCGACCACCAGGGTCACCGCCACCGACCCGACGGTGATGACGAGGCTGTTCAGCGCATACTGGGACAGGCCCTGCTCCCAGGCACGCCGGTAGTTGTCGATGGTCAGGTCGGCGAATCCGCTCTTCCACCAGCCGAGTCGCGTCTGCTCGATCGGAATCACCGAGATCATGGTCGCCGCCGCCACCGGCACCAGCCACAGCACGCTGAGTACGGTCAGTGAGCCGTACAGCGCCATGGCCGTCAATGGTCTGCCCTTCATTTCGCCTCCCGCCGGAGCATGCTCTTCAAGTACGGATAGGCGAAGACGATCAGCGCGGCGGACATCAGTACGGCGATTGAGACCGCCAGTCCTGCCTTTGGTCTGGTGAGGAACGCGAACGCCTGTTGCCACGACAGCAGGGCGAGAACAGTGGTGTCCTGGCCGGGACCGCCCTGGGTCATCACGTAGACGATGTCGAAGGTGCGGAGCGCGAAGATCACGCTCATCACGAATGTGACCATCATGGGCCGGCGTAGATGCGGCAGGATGATGTGGCGCACGAGTTGCCAGGCTCGGCATCCGTCGACCCGGGCGCTGTCGATCAGCTCGCCGGGCAGTGACGACAGTCCGGCGGTGAATGTCACCACCCCGAAGCCGGTGAACGCCCAGAAGGCCGGGATGATGATGGCGATGTTCACCAACCGAATCTGGGTGAAGCCCAGGTCGAAGCTGCCGGCATCGGCGAGCCACTGACCGGTACGCAGGTGCAGCGGCCCCCAATCCACCTGGCCATCGAGGTGCACGGCCTGCAGGACCGCGTTGAGCACCCCGACGTCAGGATCCGGGTTGTAGACGAAGGACCAGATCACCCCTGCCGCAGCGAGCGAGATCGTCATGGGTAGCACGAACACCGTCCGGAACACCGCGGACCATCGCCGCGTGTGCCAGATGAGGATGGCGACCAGCAACGAGAACCCGGTGACCAGCAGCGGGAAGACCACCAGCCAGATCAGTGAGTTGATCGCGGCGTTCCAGAAACTGGCATCGGCCAGCGTCTGCCGGTAGTTGTCCAGCCCCGCGTAGTCCCAGGTCGTGCGGTCCTGCGGCTTCCATGGCCGCAGCAGGCTCCAGCGGAAGAAGCTGCTCAGCACGGTCTGAGCGGCGGGCCACAGATAGAACGCCGTGAAGATGGCCACTAGCGGGGCTAGGAACGCGGCGGCTGTCCGTCCAGTCCGGCGGCGACCGCCCCGCTTGGCGGGGCGGTCGCCGCTGTGCTCGGCGAGGTCGTGGTCTGCGGCCCGGCGGGGGCCGCCCCGCCGGAGAAACCCGGCGGGGCGGCCACCACTGACGTGGGCGGGTGACTGGCTGGGGGTGGTCATCGGCGCTCAGTTCCTGGACCCGTCGTCGACCTGCTTCATGGTGCCGATAAAGCGGTTGACGTCCCGGTCGCGGGCGAAATCTGCGAGCGCCTGCCGGTACTTCACCTGGATCTCGCCGCCGATCCAGTCGTCGAGGTCGTAGCCGGCCTTGACGGAGGAGTCCTTGGGCCACAGCCCGGCGGCCTGCTGGTCGTTGACGTTGGGGTAGACGCTGGTTGGCACCTTGGTGTTTGGTGCGATGTACCCGCCGCGCTTGGCCCAGATCGTCTGCGCGTCGACCGATCCCAGGTACTCCAGCAATGCCCGGGTGGCGGGGAGGTTCTTGGTGTCCTTGGCGCCGACGAACAGGTCACCGCTGACGAACTGTGCGGGTGGCACCGTGTTGTCGTACGGAGGCATCAGGAAGAACGCGAGATCCTTGCCGGGCTTGAGGTTCTTGTCGCACTCGGCTGGGTCGACGAGGTTGATGAACGCGCCCTGATTCTCGAACAGGAACTTTCCCTGTACCCGCCCGCAGGTGGCGTCGATGAACCCGGTCGACAGGGCGTCTTTCGGGAAGTACTTGGCGATCATGTCAGCCAGAACTTCGAAGGATTTGACGATCCGCGGGTCGTCCCAGCGGATCTTGCCGCGAGCGAGGTCGTTGAACGCGTCCGGTCCGGCGACCCGCAGAATGACCGGGTCGATCCATTGGGTGAGCGGCCAGCCGTCCTTGCCACCCACCGCGAACGGTGCCACGCCCGCCGCCTTCGCTTTGTCCAGAACGGCCGTGAACTCCGCCCACGACTTCGGTACCGACACGCCGAGCTTCTCCAGCTGGGCCGGGTTGTACCAGATCAGGGCGTTGATATTGCCCTTGAAGTAGACCGCGTCGGTGTGGCCATCCGTACCGGCGGCCACGTCTCGCAACGTCGCCGTGTACTGCCCGTCAGCGATCCAGCGGTCCCACATCTCGTCGAGGTTGAGGAGCAGGCCCTGCTGGGAGAACGCCCGGATCATCCCGGGCAACGCCACCGCGACGTCCGGCGGCGAACCTTGGGCGAACTGCTGCGTCAGCAGGGCCTCGCCCTGTGCGAATGGAACCTGTTCGATCTGCACCTCGACGGTGGGGTGCTTCGCCTTGAAACCGTCGATGACGGCGGCGAACGCCTCGCCCTCGGCACCGGTCCAGTTGGTGACTACGCGCAGCTTGCCTTCGACCGTGCCGGTGTCGCCCTTGCCGGAGCCGCCGGAACCGGTGCACCCGGTCAAGCCGAGGAGCAGCACCGTCGCGCTGGCCACCATGACACGTATCCGCCTGTGCGACGAAACGCTCATCGGTTCCCTCCTGGTCTTCCCGGCCGGCAGGCATCACCTGCCGGACGTATTTGTCATTGTGGGATGACAAATGATCGGAGCACCGCTCCTCAGCTGTCAAGAGCCGCAGCCATCGAAGTTTTCGACAGCCAAGCCGTCCTGGTCGGTCAGGGTCGCGGCGGCGGTCGAAGGCGGAGGTTCTTGAGCGGCGCCGGTGGGGGCGGCGGGCGAAGTCACGCTCGGCTGGACGCGCCGAACAGATATCGCAGGTCGTCCAGCATGACGACCAGCGCACCGGCCACCAGCCCACCGGCGACGGCCAGGACCGCCCCCTCCGGGCGTACCGGACCGGCCGGTGCGAACGCGCCGGCGGCCGCACAGGCGATGAGGAACGCATTGCGCCACACATGGTGCCGGCCCAGCGGCGCGGCGGCGCGGCCGAAGCAGCGGCAGGTGGCGGCGGCATCGCGCCGCAGGTTGGCCGTGATGGCAACGGCGAAGGCGAGCAGCAGGGCGGCCGCCACGGCGAATCCGGCCAGGGGGACGAGCGCCAGCAGGGTGACGGCGGCGAACTCGGTGGCGACCACGGCCGCGGCGATCGGACCGCTCGGCCGGTAGCCCAGGTCGCGGACCGAGCCGGTGAACGCGCGGTAGGCGGCCCGGCCGGAGACCTTGCCGACCGCCGCGGCCAGGAAGACCACGCCGAGCAGCACCCGGCAACCGAGCTCGACATACATGTGTCATCGCCTCCTTCTGGCCACGCCGAGAACCGCGTCGCGCGGCACCGCTCCGAAGTGCCGCGAGTCCTGGGTGTGGGCGTTGTCCCCGCGTACCGTCACGGCGCCGTCGGGTTCGATCCGGTGCACGCGCTTGACCATCCACGTCAGGTCCGCGTTGGGCACGACGTCGCGGGCCCGGAAGACGACGAGATCGCCGGCGGCCGGTGTCCGCCCCACGCGGACGATGAGCTGGTCGCCGTCGTGCAGCGTCGGCTCCATGCTGTGCCCGCGTACCGTCACCAGGCGCCAGCGGCGGCGCAGCCAGCCGGTCATGACGCCGCCATTTGGTAGCCGCCGGCCTGGAGCCGGAACAGGCGCGCGTACTCGCCGTCGGCCGCCATCAGCATGTCGTGCGTGCCCGACTCGGAGACGCGTCCGGCGTCGAGCACGATGATGCGCCGCGCGTCGCGCAGGGTGCTGAGCCGGTGGGAGATCAGCAGTCCGGCACGGCCCTGGCGGATCCGGGTCAGCGAGGCGTGGACGCGGGTCTCGGCGTCGGCGTCGAGTCCGGAGCTGGGCTCGTCGAGGATGAGCAGGTCGGCGTCGGCCCGCATCAGCGACCGGGCGAGCGCCACGCGCTGCCACTGCCCGCCGGAGAGGGTCACCCCGGTCTCGCCGTCCTGGTCGGCGAAGGTGCGGCTGAGCAGGGTGGCGTACCCGTGGGGAAGCGCGCGGACGCGGTCGTGGATCTCCGCCCGCGCGGCGGCGTCCTCGACCTGCTCGGGAGTGTACGGCAGCTGCCCGATGCCGATGTTCTCCTGCGCGGTCAGGTCGTAGCACATGAAGTCCTGGAACACCGCCCCCATGCGTTGTCGCAACGTCTCGACCCGCAGCTCGCGCAGGTCCACCCCGTCCCAGGTGATCCGGCCTCGATCGGGGTCGTAGAACCGGCAGAGCAGCTTGACCAGGGTGCTCTTACCGGCACCGTTGAGGCCGACGAGTCCGACCGCCTCACCGGCCGGGATCACGAGGTCGACGCCCCGCAGGATCCAGGGGCCGTCGGTGTCGTAGCGGAACCACACATCCTCGAAATTGATCCCGGTACGCAGCGGCGGTGCCGGGAGCGCCCCGTCGGCCAGGTCGGCGGGGCTGTCGACGACGGCCACGTAGTGCCGGAACAGGCGCACGGCCGCGCTGACCTCGCCGAGCTGGCCGGCGACGCTGGAGAGGCCGCTCTGCACCGAGCCGAACGCGGCGAGCAGGAGGGTGAGGTCACCGAGGCTGAGCCGCCCGCGGACGGCGGCGTTGACGGCGATCACCGTCGCGGTGAGGGTCACGGCAGCGCCGGCCAGGGCCCAGCCGCTCTGGACCATCGTGGCGTGCCGCTGAGCGCTCAGCGCGATGCGGCCGGCGGCGCGCAGGGCGCCCGTGAGCCGGTCGTGGAAGAACCCGCCGAGCTGGTAGAGGCGGACCTCGCGGGCGGCGCGCAGGTCGGTCAGCATGGTCTGGAACAGGAAGCGCGCCCGGTACAGACCGGCGCTCTCCTCGGCGGCCTGTGCGGTACGCCGAGACAGCCGGAGCTGGATGAGGAACTCGGGCACGGTCGCGGCGAGCAGGAGCAGCCCGGCCGGCGGCCAGACCGACGCCAGGATCCCGGCGAAGCCGCCGACGGTGACGACGCTCTGCGCCACGTTGACCGTGAACATGACGACCGCGTACGGCGCCTGGTCGGCGGCCTGCTGGGCCAGTGACAGCCGGTCGCGCAGCGCCGGCCGTTCGAAGGGGCCAAGACCGAGGAAGCTGTTCAGTTTCCGGTACAGCCGGGCCTCCGCGGCAACCGTGATCGCGTGTTGCACCGCCGCGGTGAAGTAGCCGGAGAGGCGGCTGGCGGCCGCGCCCAGCGCCAACAGCACGGCGATCGCCACGGCGTACCAGGTAGCGGTCGACGGGCTGGCCGAGCGGCCCTTGCCGACCTCGTCGAAGAGCAGCTTGGTGAACCAGGCGACGCCGACCGGCGGTGCCGAACCGATGAGGATGAGGACGACCATCCCCGCGAGCGCCCTCGGGTCGGCGCTGCCCAGGCGCAGGGCGGTCCGCAGCGTGGCCACGAGTCAGGCCAGCACCGGGAGCTGGTGGCCGGAGTCGACGACGACGCCGTCGGCGAGCGACAGCACGGCCGGGAAGCCCTTGACCCGGAACGCCGTCTCGGCGAGCTGTTCGGAGATCGTCGTCGTGTCGAAGCCGGTCAGGCCCGGGGCCATCGAGGCCGTCTCGGCGGGCGTACCGATCATGAACACGAGGGTGTCGTCGCGGTAGCGGTCGGCGTCGGCCGTCAAGGTGTCCAGGAGGGTCTGGCACGGCGGGCAGGTGGGGGTCAGCATGACCACCGTGCGCCGCCCGACGGCGAGGTCGGCGTGCGGGAAGCCGCTGACGTCCAGGCCCGGCGCGGGCAGCACCTCGGGAATGAGTTCGCCGTCGTGGGCATGGCCGCTCTCCATGGTGCGCAGCCGTCGGACGAGGGCCAGGGTCAGGACGAGGTTGAGCACGGCGACCGCGCCGATGAGGGCGAGCGCGGCGTAGGCGAAGCCCGGCATGGGAACTCCTTGGCGAGTCAGGGTGGGGCCGCGCCTGCCGGCGCGGCCCCGGGCGGACGGAGTCAGGTCAGCAGACGCCGGCCTTCTTGACGTAGCAGAGCGCCTTCGACGTCGTGGTCACGCACGCGCCGGTGCAGTTGTAGTAGCCCTGCCGGTAGCGGCGGAAGTAGACGCCCCCCGAGCAGTAGCCGTCGGACGCGACGCAGGCACAGGCCTGGCCGTTCTCCGGCACGCAGGCGCCGGCCTCCGCACGACCGAGCAGCTTGGCGAGCATGGTGTCGCCCACGCGGGTGATGACCCTGGTCATGGGACATACCTCCTTGTGTTGGATGGATGCCCGTGACTGTGCCGGGGACCGCTGCGGGTGCGCTGTGGTCCTACTGCGCGGGGGCTGCGCTCCGCCACTGCGCGAGCCGTTCGCGCAGGTCATCGGCGTACGCGGCGTCGAAGTGCTCGAAGATGCGCAGCGCCTCCTCGCCCAGCGCGACGGCCTCGTCGGGCCGCTGCAGCGTGGCCTGCGCCCGGGCCAGCAGGCTCAGCGAGTTCGCGAGCGGGAACGGCTGTCCGATGTCGCGCAGCATCGCCACCGAGCCCGCCAGCTCGGTGACCGCCCGGAGCGCGTCGCCCTCCTCGAGGTACACCCGGCCGAGCAGCCGGCGCGAGATCGCCTCGCCCCAGCCGTGGCGCATCTTGCGGAACGCCGGCACGGTACGGTTCAGCAGCTGGCGCGCCGAACCGTAGTCACCGGCGGCGAGGTGGGTGGCGGCCAGCGCCTGCTCGGCGATGGTCAAGGTCAGTCGGTCACCGAGGCGTCGAGCGGCGGCCACCGCGTGTCCCAGGTGCTCCAGCGCCTGCGGCCACTGCTCGGCATGCCGGTGCAGCAGCCCGATGCTCTCCCGTGCGATCGCCGCACCCCACAGGTCGCCGCAGTCCTGGAAGGACTGCAAGGCACCGGCGAAGGCGGCGTACGCGAAGTGGGAAGCGGGCTGGAACTGCCCGTCGTGCAGGCCGAGGGTCAGCAGCGCGTGCCCGCCGACGGGGCCGACCGGCCAATGCGCGACGCAGAGCCGCGCCATCAGCACCAGGGCGGCGTCCGCCTGACGCAACCGGCCGAGGTGCCGGCAGCACAGCGAGTAGCCCTGCAGCGCGGCGATCCGGTGTGCCACGAGGGCTCCCCGGCTGTCCCGCTGGACGGCGCGCAGCAGCGGCAGGGCCTCGGCGTGCCGGTCCAGCACCCGGTAGGTCGTGCCCAGGCCGAGCTGCAGCGACAACCGGGTCGGCAGGCGCAGGTCGGCTTGCCGGTCGAGCACGGAGCGCAGGCAGTCGGCGTACTCGGGCAGGTGTTCGCTGCGCATCATCGCGAAGTTGCCCATCGTGGCGGCCAACCGTCCGGCCAGGTCGACCGCGTCCAGGCGGAGCAGGTCGCGCACGGCCGCGGCGAGATTCTCCCGCTCCGCCTCGAACCAGCCGACAGCGTCCCACGCGTCGAGCGGAGACTCGACGTCCGCCACCGGATACACCTTGCAGGGCAGTGCCGCGTCGGCGCGTTCGGCGTACGCGAGGAACCGGGCGTACCAGGCGACCAGCTCGGCGGTGGTGACTTCGGTTCGCTCGCGGGCGTGCAGTCGGATCAGGTCGTGCATGCGCACCCTGCCGCCGGGGTCGGCGGCCAACAGCTGGGCTCGGCACAGCTGTTCCAGCAGTGGCTCGGTGGTCTCGTCCCACATGCCGAAGCTGCGCAGCGAGGTACGGCTCAGCACGGCGAGCAGCCGGGCGGCCGGCGGCCGCAACCGTTCGAACCCGACGGTGAAAGTGCTGCGCACGTCGAGCTCGCCGAGGGACAGCTCGTCGAGGCGGCGCCGCTCGTCGCGCAGCCGGTCGCGCAGCCGCGCGACGGTCATCGCCTCCCGCTCGGCGAGCCGTACGCCGGCGATCCGCAACGCCAGCGGCAGGCGGCCGCAGAGCTCGACGACCTCGGCGGCCGCCGCGGTCTCCCGGCCGATCCGGTCGGTCCCGGCGAGGCCGGCCAGCAGGTTCACGCCGTCGTCGACCGGCAGGACGTCGAGCGCGACGACAGCGGCACCGGGCAACCCGTGCAGGTCGGTGGTGCTGGTGATGAGCGCGCTGCTGGGGCCGGGCGGCAGCAGCGGCCGCACCTGCGGCGCGTCGGCCGCGCTGTCCAACATGACCAGCATGGTGCGGTCGGCGAGCACGGAGCGGTAGAGCGCCGCGCGCTCCTCGACCGTGGCCGGAATGGCCTTTCCGGTCACGCCGAGGGCGCGCAGGAAGGCGCCCAGCACCGCGCCGGGCTGCGCCGGGTCGGCGGTGTTGCCACGCAGGTCCGCGTAGAGGCACCCGTCGGGGAACCGGTGCCGGATCTCATGCGCCGCCCGCAGCGCCAACGTGGTCTTGCCGGTCCCGGGCAGCCCGGTCACGGCGACGACCTGGACGGCTCCGGCGACCTCCGGCGGGTGGCCGAGCAGTGACAGCAGGAGCCCGCGCTCCTTCTCCCGTCCCACGAAGTCGCGGGCGACGCCCGGCAGCTGGTTGGGCCGCACCCACGCGCGCTGCGGGGGCTCCTGCTCACTGTCGAGGATCTCCCGGTGCAGCTGCTGCAGCTGCGGACTCGGGTCGATGCCGTGCTCCTCGGCGAGAACCCGGGCCCCGGCCCGGTAGACCGCCAGCGCCTCGGCCTGCCGGCCGCTGCGCTGCAACGCCACCATGAGCTGGCCGCGCAGCCGTTCCCGCAGGGGCCGATCACGCACCAGCGTGGCCAGCTCCGGTACGAGCTCGTGGTGCATACCGAGCGACAGCAGCGCCTCGACGCGCAGTTCGAGTGCGTGCGCGCGCAGCTCGTGGAGCCGATCGCGCTCGACGTCGACCAGCGTCGAGGTGACGTCGACGAAGGCGTCGTCGCGCCAGCGCGCGAGCGCCTGGTCGAGCAGCTCCACGGCGGACCGGGCTTCGGCCGCTGCGGCTGCGGCCTGCACGTCGGCGGCGAACTCCGCGGAGTCCACGACCACCGCGGTGCCCAGCTGATAGCCGGGTGACCTGGTCAGGACCAACTCCCGCGCCGCGCTGCGCCGGACCGAGGCGATGACCGCCTGAACCCGGTTGCGCGCTCCGCCGGGCGGGCGGTCCGGCCACAGCCCGTCGATCAAGCGGTCGACGGAGACGATGCGTCCACGGTGAGCGGCGAGGATCGCGATGAGTGCCCGCTCCAGCGGGGCGAGCGCCACGTCGATCCCGTCGACGGTCAGCTCGACCTGTCCGAGGATGCCGATCCGATACCCGCGCACCGCGAAACGCTAGCGCCTGCCCAACTCGGGGGCCACCGCCGGGTGATCTTTATAGGACGGTGCCTTGTGGACGTGGAGTTCAAGTCCCGGTGCCCGACCGACTCATCTGGGCCCGGCAGTCCGGAAAGGTCGGCGACCGCAGGGCGGGTCCAGTCGGCAGTGGCGTACCCGCGTGCGGCGCGGGCACACCTGCTGCTGCCTTGACTGCGCGTGCTACGAGCCGGGGCGCCGCCCGCCACCGGCACCGACCGGTTCGATCACCTGCCGGAACTCCTTCGGAAGCTGGGCCACCGTATTCTCGAACTCGTCGCGGGTAACAGCCTCACGTAGCGTGGTGAGCACGGCGCCGATCCCGGCATCGGCGAGCGCACGGTCGACGTCCGGGCGATCCGCCACCCGCTGCACGAAATCTTCGAACCCGAGCGACGTCTTGACCTGTTCCTGTCTGAGCGGTTTGCGCAGGCAGTCGTCAAGCCCTTCGGGAAGCTGATAGGCAAGGTTCTCAGCCTGGCCGGCACTGATCCGATCCGCCAATGTCTGCAACGTCGCGCCGGTCACTGTCGCCGCCTGATCCGTCGACATCTTTGCCCGTGTGGCCACTGCGTTGATGAAATCCTCGTATTCCACCTGATTCTCCTCTCCGGCCGGACCGCCGTCGAACCGCCAGTTACCAGCTCGTGACCTCAATTGCCGCGGTCCGGTTCGGTGCGCCTTGCCCACAGCCTCCTGCGACGGGGGGTGACCCTGCCTCATCCCGATTGGGCGACCACCAAGACGCGCTACCCCGACATCCTCGACATTCGCCCGGCTTGCCCCCGCATCTGGCAGTCGGATATTCGACCGGGCGCTCTGGCGGAAATGCGGAGCGTGGTACACCCGGGCAACCAGATGAAACCGCTGCTCACAGGGAGGATCGGTGGGCTGCGTACGAATGGCCATCGGAGGGGGACGAATGTTCGGTAGCAATTATCTAAGACGTGGATTGACAGCGGTGGCGCTGACCGGGGGTCTCCTGATTCCCGCAGCATCCGCGCAGGCATCGGTGCCGTCGTACGAGTTCGCCTCGCCGGCGTTCGGCCTCGCCACCGCGCCCGACGGCAGCCTGCTGGTCGCCGACGCCGGAGCCGGGATCGTCGAGCTGCGCAATGGTGTCGGCACGCTGGCCGCCCCATTGCCAGGGGTGACCGACGTCGCGCCGATCGGGCGAGGAGACATGTTCGCCGTCACCGGTGGGGGTGAGGACGCCTCAGCGCGGAAGCTGTTCCGCGTCTCGGGTGGGGCAACCCGCGAGATCGCCGATCTGGGCGCCTTCGAAGCCGCAGTGAATCCGGACGGAGAGGAAATCGACTCGAACCCGTACGACGTCGCGGCACTTGGCGGAGGCAAAGCGCTCGTGGCCGACGCGGGTGCCAACGCCCTGCTCGTCGTAGACCAGCAGGGAAACGTCGACTGGGTCGCCACGCTCCCCGACGAGTTGGCTTCCACCGCCAACGCGAAGCAGCTCGCCGGCTGTCCGGCCGCACCGCCGGAGTTCGCATTCGTCTGCACGCTGCCCGAGATGATCCCGGCCCAGGGCGTGGCCACCAGTGTGGCGGTCGGGCCCGACGGCGCCTACTACGTCAGTGAGCTGAAGGGGTTCCCCGGGCCGATCGGGGCATCGAAGGTGTGGCGGGTCGAGCCAGGCACGCGTCACGCGGAGTGCGGGACCAGCCCGGCCTGCACGGTGGTGGCCGACGGGTTCACGTCGATCGTCGACCTCGCGTTCGCTCCGAACGGCACGCTCTACGTCGTCGAAATCGATGAAGCGAGCTTCCTTGCCGTGGAGCTGGGGTCGGGCACGAGTGGCACCGTCAACGCCTGCAGCCCGGGATCCTGGACCTGCACCCCGGTGGCCACGGGCCTCTCGATGCCAATGGCCGCGACAGTTGGCAAGGACGGCACGGTCTATGCGCTGACGCAGGGGCTCCTGCCGGGCGCCGCCAAGGTGATCGCACTGTCGTAGTACACCAAGTCCCAACGACGCTTCTGCCCCCTGATTCAGCAGCAGGGTGGGCGGCCCGAATTGCGGGACAGACGGAAGGGTCGGTCGATGTCGGACCGGCCCCTCCGGCGTCCCGCATGGAGCATGAGTACGACGCTCAGCGGAGCAGGCGCCGGGCGCAGGGGCCGTCGTGGTCAGCGCGGAGCAGGCAGCGCCGGCCGCCGGGCCCACTCGTCGGCGGAGTGCCGTGAGTAGGGCAGCCAGGCGGCTCGTCCTGGCCCCGGCACGCCCGTCGCCGGCGTCAGGGCGTCGCTTCGATGATGCGCAGGTCGCGTTCGGCCCCGTCGCCGAGCGCCCGCAGCGCCTCCTGATAGGCGGGGCTGTGGTAGGCGGCGACCGCGGCGTCGACGCTGTCGAACTCGATCAGTGTCGTACGTTCAAGCAGGCCGGACTCGAACGCGTGGGATGGCAGGCCGCGCGCGAGAAACGTGCCGCCGGCGGCGCGCATTGCCGGCCCGGCCAGCTCGATGTAGGCGGCGAGCTTCTCCTCGTCGCTGATGGACCGGAAGGTGTTGATCCAGTAGGCCTTCGGCACCGTCGCTGTCTCCCGCTCATCCGAATGGGCATTCCCCTGCTGGTTTGCCCTGGGAAGCGTAGCGGCCACCTGACCGGCGGATCGGTCCGCCTCGTCGCCCCAGTCCACAGAGCCGTCTCCATCGATGGCAGGCCTGCCCGCTGCCTCTCCGCCTCGAGGAACTCCGCGTGCACGGTTCTCCTCGTCGCGTGCGGGCCCCTCCTTAGGCCGAGACGGCCCGGTCCATTTCGGCGAGGATTCCGGTGCCCTGGCCAAGCTCGATCAGGTAGCCGTCCGGATCGCGCAGGTAGCAGCGGATCTCGACGCCGTGGTCCTTCGGTTTGGTCAGGAACTCGCCACCCCGGGACCGCCATTGCTCGTAGACCGCGTGGACATCGGTGACTCGGATGTTCATCGCGCTGCTCAGGGTGCTCGAGTCCGGCGGCGCCTGTGCCCGTACGTCCGGCTTGTCGTCCGTCGGACCGCCCTCGCTGTTGATCACGATGTAGCTGTTGTGGAACCGCAGAATCGCCGGCTGGCGTTCCCGCACCACCGTGGCTGCCAACACCCGCTGGTAGAACTCCCGTGACCGGTCCACGTCCCGCACAATCAGCAGATGCGTGAGTACCAGCCCGCTCTCGGGCTGGAAGTAGTCCGGCGCCTCGTTCCCCATCCACGCCTCCCCAGTCCCGTCGGCCGGGTGCCTACCCGCTTGCGGCGCCGGCACACTCGCCTCGCGTACGGTTTCTCTGGGGCGGCAAGTTGGTCGCCTGCGGTACGCCAGCAGCCGGGTGTGGCCTGAGCCGGCCGGCCTGGTCTTCGGTAGGAGGTGCCGGTTCCAGGGAAGTTGCCGGGCGGCGCGAGACCGGGTCAGCGGCGGAGCCGGCGGGAGCAGGGGCCGTCGTGGTCGGCCCGGAGCAGGCAGCGCCGGCCGCCGGGCATCAGCAGGTCGCAGAAGACCCGATGGCGTATGTTCTGGTCGTCCTCGACGGAGACGGTGGTCTCCCCCGGGTCGGCCTGCGGCAGCACTCCGGTCCAACGGGCCACCACCCGGGCCAGACGTTGCGCGGCGGGCAGGTCGGTCGCGGTGACCGGCAGGTGGATGACCCAGCGCTCGGTCACCGGCGGTCGCTGTTCGCCCGGCGAGCCTGGTCGGACTGCCAGCGACGCAGCGCGTCCTTGACGACGGCGGTCTCCCGGCGGCTGGCGGCCAGGGCCGCGTGTACGGCGGCCAGGTCCCCGGCGACCCGGTCGAGGAAGGCATAGACGTCGGCGGGGTCCAGGCCGCGGCGTCCGAGCCCGACCGGCTTGAAGCGGCGCTCACGCACCTGCCACGGCAGCAGACTTGTGTACGCGCCGGAGCGGTAGGTCGCTCCGCTCCCCCGGGCCGGTCGATGGTTGCGGACGATCATGCCGCTGGCCTCCCTCTGCGTCGGATGTGGATGGGTGGGACCACCCGCCCTCCCCGCACGAGCGGACCCACCCGGCCCTGCCACCGCAGCTCCATTCAGCGGTACGGCAGCACGGCTCTTGGTATCCAGCTTGTGACAGTGCGCAGCCTTGATGCAACGTTCCACAGCAGATTTCTCTCCAGATGTATTGACTTTCTTTACTGCAACCTGTAGGAGTTTCAGAGTAGCGTCACGCAGTGTTGCAGGACGGAATCAGGGAGTGCTCGGATGGCCGAGGAGATCGGATCGACCGTGCCGCGCCGGCAGCTCGGCCGGCTGCTGCGCCAGTACCGCACCGAGGCCGGCGTGACACTGGACGCCGCCGCCGAGGCCCTGGAGTACAGCCGGCAGAAGATCTGGCGCATCGAGTGCGGCATGGGCGCGGTCCGGGTGCTCGACGTCAAGGCGATGTGCGAGCTGTACGGGGTCTCGGCGGAGCTGACCGAGGCGATGAAGGGGCTGGCCGCGGAGACGAAGTCGAAGGGCTGGTGGCACGCGTACGGGGACGCGGTGCCGAGCTGGTTCGAGCTGTACGTCGGCCTGGAATCCGCCGCGTCCCGCCTTCGCGGCTATGACGAATCACTGATCCCCGGCATCCTCCAAACCAAGGAATACGCCCACGCGCTGTACCGTCTCGGTCGGACGTTGAGCGACGAGGAGCGAGAGCGGGCCGTGCAGATCCGGCTGCAACGCCAGGCACTGCTCATGCGACGTCTCCCGGCAGCTCCCCGGCTGGAGTCGGTACTTTCAGAGGCTGTGCTGCGACGCGCCGTCGGGGGTCGGGCGGTGATGACCGCCCAGCTCGACCATCTCATGAAGCTGTCCGAGCTGCCGAACGTGGCTGTCAGAGTGCTCCCACTTGCGGCGGGGCCCCAGCCCGGTGCGGTCGCCGGCACCTTCATGATTCTCGACTTCCCGGCCACCAAGGGCGGCCGGGCCGCGCCGGAGCCGTCGGTCGTCTACAGCGAGTCGTTGACGGGGGCGCTGTACCTCGACAAGCCCGACGAACTGGCCGCCTACGAACGGGTCTGGAACGGGCTGGATGGGCTCGCCCTCGGCGAGGCAGAATCGAAGGACATGATCAAGAGGATCACCGGGGAGACGCGGCATGACTGACCTGACCGGCGCCGTCTGGCGCAAGAGCACCCGCAGCGGCGACAACGGCGGCGCGTGCGTCGAGGTCGCCACCAATCTTCCTGGCATCGTCGCCGTACGCGATTCGAAGGACCCGTTCGGGCCGATGCTTGCCTTCGAGCCCCCCGCATGGGCGGCGTTCATCAGGGCGCGAAGAAGCTGAGCTGCCTCCTCGATTGACGCGAATCTGACAGTTCGTGGGTGGCCACCCATTGGCGGGATGGGCCGATGCAACAGCTTGGGGCCCACGAGTTTCCGCTCCACAAGAGCCACAACAGCTGAGCCCTCGTCCTAGCGCAAGAAGGCTCACGCCCAAGCGCTTGATTGTCGAGAAAGGATCTTGTCGCTAGCCTACTCGCATGGCTGAAACCTTCCAGATTGATCGCGTCGACCGCATCGCCGACATCCTGTACGGCGTCGCAGTAGCTGAAGGCCTTATCTGCTATGGGCCGCTCGGCCAGCGGATCGGAGTTCTGCCCCATTATCTCGGACCTCATCTGGAAAAGGTCTCCCAGCGGGCCACCGAGCGGGGTGAGCCGATCTGGAGCGCGCTGGTGGTGGGCAAGGAGACGCGCCGCCCGCACGAGGGCTTCTACGACCTGGCCCGTCGGATGCGGCCCGAGTACGCGAACCTCGACGACGAAGTGCTGTGGCAGAAGGAGCGGGAGCGCTGCTACGCCGCAGCCCGTTGAGGTCGAGCCAGTCAGCGGGCGTCGGCCGCAAACGCCAGGAACGGGCTTGGAATCCCGCTCCACGACACGTGTAGCGCCTCCCGTGCCCGAGTGCTCGCAACGAAAAGCAGGCACCGTTCCTGAAGCATGTCGCTATCGTGCTGCATTGGATCCACCTCGGGCGGCGTGACCTCCTTCGCGAACGGCACCGCCCGCGCGTTGGCACCGACCACGGCCACGCACCGGAACTCCAGCCCTTTCATCGCGTGCATGGTCGCGAGCCGCACCCCGTCGACGTCCGCGCCGGGCTGGTCCCGCACCAAGACGGACGGAATATCGGCATAGGCCAACTCATCGCGCACCGTGCTGAGTGTCGTGTTAAACCGTGCGCACACAGCGATCTCGCTCGCCTGAACGCCCTGCTTCAGCCATTCCCCCACCCGCTCCACGAGCGCCGCGACCTCGGCCTGGCTCGTCGGATACCCCGCGGCGTGCGGTCGCATGCCGTGCAGTAGCGACCGGTAGCCGGCGAGGCTGTCGACTCCGTCACCCCCGAGGTCCTCGACGCGCGATCCGACCAGCACCCCCGTCGACCAGGAGAGGATCTCCTCCGTGCTGCGGTAGTTGACCCGCAGGCGGCTGCTGCGCCCGGCGACGGAGATGCCGAGGGCGTTCAGCGAGACCCGCGAGTCGTAGATCCGCTGGTGCGGGTCGCCTGTGATGAAAAGGTCGTCCGGGCCAGGTGCCACCGCAGCCCGCAGCACCCGCCACTGCGCTGGATGCAGGTCCTGCGCCTCATCGACCACAACGTGGTCGTATCCGTGGACGGTGAGGTCGGCGCCGCAGAGCAACTCCGCCGCCCGGGCGCAGATCTGCAGATGGGTGGCGCTGCCGGCCGCCGATACCTCCTTCTGGAATATCTCGACGGCGTCCCGCACCCGGTCGCGTTGCCGCGGGCCTAGCGCCGACCCTCTGCCGCGCCGGCTGGCCGCGCGGTACTCCTCCCGGGTCTGCACGTTGTGGGCAAGCATCACGTGCCGGAACTCCTGGGCGAGGAACTGCTCGGTCCAGGGCAGGTTCAGTCGCCGACACACCCGCCGCCAGACCTGCCGCTCGTCCGCGTCACCGATCGGGGTCGGCACCCGCCCGGCGAGAGCCCGCACTGCGCGGTGCGCGAAGGCGTTCACCGTGGTCACTTCCACCCGCGCCAGATGCTCCTCGTCGTCGAGGAGCAGTGCCAGGTTCTCCCGCAGGGTCGCGGCCAGAGCATTGGTGTACGTGGTGAGCAGCACCCGGCTGTCGGGCGCACGGGAGAGCAGGTGCTTGACCCGATGCAGCGCCACCACGGTCTTCCCCGTGCCGGGCCCACCTGACACCTGCGCCGGCCCGTTGTAGGAGACCCGGTACGCGACCCGCCGCTGCGACGGGTGGAGGAACACCCGCCAGGCGGCAAAGGGCTTGTCGAGGATCTCGGCGAGCTCGTCGGGCCGGGTCACCAGGGTGATGCGGTTGGCGGTGTTGGCGATCGCCACGGCGAGGCTCTCGCTCGGCTCCGGCGTCGCGTCCACCGGCCGGCGCTCGGCCACGACGTCGCGGTAGACCTCGTCCGGCGTAAAGCCCTCGGCGAGGTACTGCAGCACCTCGAACTGGTCCTCGGGCAGCAGCGTGCCGAACGCCTCCAGCTGCCGCTTGTCGATGATCGTGCGTACCGCCCGCAGCACCTGGTCGTCGATGCCGAGTTCACGCAGCACTGTGTCGGAGTAGCGGGCGAAGAGCAGCGTCGGCGCCTCCGCCGCCGCCTTCTCTAAGGCCGGCGTGAGCTGCTCGATGGCGACGACGTTGCGGACCTCCAGCGCCCGCGTCGCCGTGTTCACCGTGTAGAGCCGCTTCGCGGCCCAGGTGTACGCGTCGTCGTGCGGCACGACGTTGAGCAGCAGGAACGTGTCGCTGCCGTCGTCGGGCGCCAGCACCACCCCGCGCCAGAAGTCGTTGATTCGGATGGTACGCATCCGCGGGTCCCGGGCGTTGTTCACCGACTCCAGATGCAGGCCCTTGTCGGCGTGCAGCTCGGCGATGCTGAGCTGCTGGAACTTGTCCATCGCCTTACGCACGCCAGCCTTGACCGGCTTTTCGAGGACGTCGTAGCTCTCCCAGAAGCTGTTGGCGAAGGCGAGCTGTGGCACGGGATGCTCTCCTGCATGATCGGCCGACGAGGGGTGAGTGCGACCCTACCGGCGGGACCAGCAAACTGTGACGCGACGCCGGGCCGTGTAGGAGGGGCGGAACGCTGCCCGACGGTATCCGTTCCAGGTCCAACGAGAAGCCGTTACGGCTGGTAGCTGTCGAGAATCTGACAGTAGTTCCCCGACCTCTTGGATCTAGCTGCTCACAATATCCACACTGGTGTATGGCCCGCTCAGACGGTACGCCCAACGGAAGCCGGAGCCGCCACAAACCAGTCACGCCAGAGGTGAGTGCATCCGAAGGCTTCCCCCCTTCGTTGCAACCCTTGTTGGCGCGCATCGCAGATCGCCGGGCTCCTCGTAGTGAGGCAACCCTCCAGGCCGACATTCGACAGCTCCTGCTGGCTGGCGATTTCGGACTGTTCGAGCACGAACTCGACGTCGACCTCGAAGCGCCGGCGGGCCATCGCCAACGCATCGATATCCAGGTCGGCTTCACTGTCATCGAGGTCAAGAAGCGGCTCCAGTCCGGCCGGGCGCTCCAGGAGGCCGAGCAGCAACTGGCAGGCTATGTCCGGTCGCGGAGCCAGGAGACCGGGCAACGGTACGTCGGCATCCTCACCGACGGCGCCACCTGGCGTGCCTACCAGCTGCGGGCCGGCTGCCTTGCCCTGGTCGACAGCCACGCCGTCGCTGCCGCACGGCCCGACGGGCTGGCGCTGTTCTACTGGCTGGAAGGCGTTCTGGCGACGAGCCAGCGCGTCCGGCCGACTCCCGCCGAGGTGGCCCGCCGGCTCGGGGCGGCGAGCACGTCACACAAGCTGGACCGCGCCGCGCTGGCCGCACTCTACGACGAGCACGAGCAGTCGCCGACCGTGAGGTTGAAGCGACAGTTGTGGGCGGAACTGCTCGACAGCGCCCTGGGTACGCAGTTTGTCGACGACCCGGACCTCTTCGTGGAGCACACGCTGCTCATGAACAGCGCGCACATCATCGCGCACCTGGTCGTCGGCATCGACGTCATGGAGTTGCAGCCGCAGGATCTGATCACCGGGCAGCGGTTTGACCAGGCCGGCATCCTCGGCGTGGTCGAGCACGACTTCTTCGGCTGGACCACGGAAGTGGCCGGCGGTCGGGAGTTCATCCACGGACTCGCCCGCCGACTGGCACGGTTCGAGTGGGCGAGCGCCGACCACGACATCCTGAAGGTGCTGTACGAGTCGATGATCGGCGCGGAGACGCGCAAGCGGATGGGCGAGTACTACACACCGGACTGGCTGGCCGAGCACCTCGTCGACACCGTCGTCGCCGATCCCCTGCGGCAACGGGTGCTGGATCCCGCGTGCGGCTCCGGCACCTTCCTCTTCCACGCCGTACGCCGGTACCTCACCGCGGCCGAGGCGGCGGGCGTTCCGCTTGACGCCGCGCTGACCCGGCTAACCCATCAGGTGATCGGCGTCGACCTCCACCCCGTTGCCGTAGCGCTCGCACGGGTGACCTACCTGCTCGCCATCGGGCACCAGCGCCTGAACGATCAGCGGGAGGACATCACCATCCCGGTGTATCTCGGCGACAGCATCCAGTGGCGGGAACGCCGGGACCTCTTCACGGAGGACCACGTACGGATCAGCGCCGGCTACAACGCGAGCGAGGTCGAGGACTGGCTCCGCTTTCCGAAAGACCTGCTCAAGGAGCCGAGCCGTTTCGACCAGATCGTCGCGAAGCTCGCCAGCATGGCGGCGAAACCGCGAGATGCGGACAGTCCACCGTCGCTGGCGGGGTTCTTCCATCGGATGAAGATCGCGCCGGACGACCAGCCGATGATCCTCGGCACCTTCGAGGCGATGTGCCGGCTACACGACGAGGGCCGCGACCACATCTGGAGCTACTACCTCCGCAATCTCGCCCGACCCGTCTGGCTGGCCAAGGACGAAAACCGGGTGGACGTTCTGGTCGGCAACCCGCCGTGGCTCTCCTACCGCCACATGCCCGGGGACATGCAGGCGAGCTTCAAGAAGCTCTCCCACGACCGCGGACTGTGGCACGGCCGGCAGTTCGCGACGCACCAGGACCTGTCCGCCCTCTTCGTCGCGCGATCGATCCAGCAGTACCTCAAAGAGAGCGGGACGTTCGCCTTTGTCCTGCCCAACGCCGTACTTGATCGCGACTACTTCGAGGGCTTCCGCAGCGGGTGGTATAAGGACGAGGTCGAGCCCGCTGCCGTCGCCTTCACCGGCTCCTGGGACCTGCGGCGCCTACGCCCTCACCCCTTTCCGCGAGGCGCCAGCGTCGTCTTCGGCAACCGCGCCACCTTGAGCACCTACCGCCGGCTACCCTCGGTGACCGAGCGCTGGACCGGACACCTTCCCGCCGATGCCAAGTCGTGGAAGCAGGTCGAAGCCTCCGTCCACCGCGAGCGCGTTGACCTCGTGCAGGAGCAGGCGTCCCACGCCGAGTCACCATACAAGCCGCACGTGAAGAACGGCGCGACGATCTTTCCCAAGCTCCTGTTCTTCGTCGAAGCAGACTCCGGAGGGCCGCTCGGCCTCAGCGCAGGCCGCCGCGCCGTTCGCTCGGCGCGCAGCAACTATGAGAATCCGCCCTGGAAAGACCTGCCCGCTCTGGAGGGCGTCGTGGAGGCGGAATTCATCCGGCCCGTGCTGCTCGGCGAGAGCCTGCTGCCGTACCGGATCCTGTCGCCGAAACACGCGGTGCTTCCGCTCGACGGCTCCATGCTGCTGACCGCCGCCGATCCTCGGCTCGACCACCACCCTGGCCTCGCAGACTGGTGGCAGCAGGCGGAAACCGTCTGGAAGACTCATCGCCGCAGCCGCCTCAGCCTGGCCGAGCAGCTCGACTTCCGGCGTAAACTGACGGCGCAGTTTCCCGCGCCGTCGCTCCGGCTGGCCTACGCCGCATCCGGCATGCACGTAACCGCCGCCATCGTCGAAGACCCGGCTGCGTTCATCGAGCATGGCCTCTACTACTGCGCCATTCACACGCGAGCCGAAGGCCACTACCTCAGCGCGATTCTCAACAGCCCCGCCCTCACGGTGCTCGCCCGTCCGTTGATGTCCTACGGGAAGGACGAGCGGCACATCGACAAGCACCTGTGGAATCTGCCCATCCCGATGTACGGCGCGGAGAACCCGACGCACCAGCGTCTCGCGGAGCTCGGCCGGCAGCAGTACGACGCTATCGCCGGGCTGCGCCTCGCCGACGGCGTGAACTTCGTGGCCCTCCGCCGTCAGGTCCGAGCCGAACTCACGCGACACCCTGCCACGCCCGAGATCGAGGCGATCGTCCTGGAGATACTCCGCTAACGTGCCGTGCCGCAAACAGCCTTAGCGCAACTGCTGCAGCGCACGGACAAAGCCGACCCAGGAGCCGGCGGTGAACACGAGGACCGGGCCGCTGCGGTCCTTGCTGTCGCGTACGGCGACGATGCCGGGCAGATTGTCGGCGACCTCGATGCAGTTGCCGCCGTTGTCGCCACTGCGGGTGCTCTTGCGCCAGTGAGCGCCGGTCAGGTCAGCCATGGTGGACCTCCTCGGACATCTTGAGGATCAACTGTCGGGACTGCCCCTCGTCCAGGGCCAGCGAGTCGAGGCTCGCCCAGATCCGCTCGTACGCGGCCAGTTCCTCCTTCCGGTCGAGGTACAGCGCGCCGGTCAACGACTCGCTGTAGACGACCGACGGCTCGGGTTCGATGCGACTGCCGAGCGGAAAATCGAGTATCACGAAGGATCCGGCGACCGCACCGAAGTGCAGGCCGGCGGCCAGCGGCACGACCCGGATGGAGACGTGGGGCAGCCCGCCAACCTCCGCCAGGTGCCGGAGCTGTTCCGCCATCGCCGCGGGGCCACCGACGACGCGCAGCAGCACCGCCTCTGACAGCATTACGTCGAGCCGGGGCGGAGGAGGCAGTCGTCGCCGGAGGAGCGCCTGCCGTTGCAGCCGCACCTCGACCAGGCGCTCCCACTCCTCGTCGGTCATGCCGGACCGGTGCTGGTAGACGCCGGACGCGTAGCCAGGGGTTTGCAGAAGTCCGGGAATCAGGGTGTCGTCGTGCTCCCGCAGCCGGCCGGCGGCGGCTTCCAGGCCGACGTACAGCTCGAACCAGTCGGGGATGGTGTCGCCGTACGGGTGCCACCAGCCCTTCGCCTTCGTCTCGCGGGCCAGGCCGGTCAGCGCGGCGGTCAGCTCGGGGGTCGCGCCGTACAGCTCGCACATGGCCCGCACGTCGAGGCCGCGGACCGCGCCCAGGCCCGTCTCGATCCGCCACATCTTCTGGCGGCTGCAGTGCAGCGCGTCCGCCGCACCGTCCAGCGTCATCCGTGCCTGGGTCCGCAGCTCCCGCAGCGCCCGCCCGAGCTGCCGCCGAGGCACCGTTGACCCCATGTCCTCAGCCATCCGATCCCCGCCCCTCGGCCGGGCTTCCCCGACGCTGCCCGGCGGTCCGCTGGCCGGACGGCCGCGGGTCGTAGCGGTCCGCGCGCCGTTTCCGCGTCGGAGCCGCCCGCCGCCGCTCGGACCGCTCGTAGACGACCGCGCCGTCGCACCGCGAGGTCACCCGGCCATCAGGTACGACGTCATGTGCGCCCGGCCGACCGTCGCGCCCCGGCACGTCGCCATCCGGTACGACCTGCCCGACCAGGTCAACTGCAACACGCCCCGGCCGCAAGAACCACTTCCACCGCCTGCCCATGCGCCTCCCATCCCGTGGTGGCTTCGACCCTTGGGTGAACAGGTGCACAGCCTACACGCTCCTGTACGTATGAACAGAGCATCTACACAGGGGGCAGATGTTCAGTTCGCATGCTCCTACCGTCGTCACATGGGGAAGCTTCGGCTGGTGGCGAGCCAGGAGGTACAGGAGATGCTCGGCGTCTCCCGTACGCGGGCCTACCAAATCACCAACTCGAAGTCCTTCCCTGACCCGGCGGCCGTCCTGTCGGTTGGGCGAATCTGGCAAGCCGAGGACGTGGAGCGGTGGATCAGAGATCACCGGCCGGATCTCCAGGACGCGGAAGAGTAGGCACATCGGCTGCAAAATCGACCGATGGCTGTGATGAACTCCCCCTGGCGCCTTACGAGCCGCTGTGGCGGAGGATCCGGCGAAAGACCCAGGCCGAGATTGACCCCGGCATCTTGAAGCCCGGCGACAAGCGGCCCACGGCCAAGGATCTGGCCGACGGTAGGAGACCTCAAGGGTCACCGTCAGGAAGGCGGTCGACCTCCTCATCGAGGGCACGCGTCCTGGAGGGGCGACAAGGTGTCGGCGTCTTCGTCGCTGATACCTCGGACCGAGATTCATAAGCGCGATACCCGCCTCAGGAAGTAACTCCTGGGGCGGACCGCGAAGAGGTTATCCCGCTGTTGCTGGGACCGGGTTGGCCTGGTGCCGAGGACCGTGCCCCGGCGGCGGGACGAGAGTTGACGTGTAGTTCTCACCGTCCACAAGCGAGTTAGTCGGGCTCACCCCGGCAGCAGCCATACGGTCGTACTCCGCGAGGACCAGCTCCTTCGTGCGGTAGGTGCCGTACCTGGCGATGTCGTTGTGCTTCAGACCGCCGTTCTCGGTCTGGAAGGTCTCCATGACGTAGTCCACGTCATCCCGCGACACTCCGTACAGGTGGAAGAAATAGGCGTCCAGTTCGGCGCGCATCCGGGCACGCCGGCCCTCGTCCCAACAGAACGGAGCGCCCGTGTCGCCGAGGTCGCGGGCGAGTGGGCCCATGTCGTAGGCCGTGTACACCAGCTCCAGGACGCGGGGCGTGATGAACGGGGTGTGCGGCTCGAGCGTTGCGGGAGTGGGCACCGGCAGTTGTTTCCACGTCATGAGAGCCATATGCACGCCGCTTATCTTTTGGCGGCTGACAAAGTCGAAGACCAGGGAACTCTGGGTGGCAACAAGTGCACCGGCCAGAACCGGAGAGACACGGGGCAGCATCAGGGGGTAGGTGTGCCCTACCGCTGTGCGAGGAAGGAACGCCGGGATGGCGGTTCGCTCATTTGTCGAGGCGGTGACATCGCACCATCCGCAGAGCCACTCCCGCCCCCATCCCAGATCCTTCAAGCGCTGATCCACACCAGGTACGCCGACTGCTTTCCCGCTCCTCCATGTCGGAATCAGCCCGCTCTCAGCGACCCAACTCAGGGAGAGGGCAAACCGTGACGGGTCCTGTAGCTCCGCTGGAGTGAGGTAACGCGGCTGATTCTGGCGGTTGAGAGCAGTCAAGCTCTTGACGACGTCAGCGGCACGATGGTTGTAGAAGTCGACCATCTTCGCCTCATAGAGCGGAAGCATCCGCTCATTACCTCGAATGAACACGTTCCCGTGCAGCTGCCAACCTTCGGCTTCCAACTGCTCGCGCGTACGAAAGAGGTCGGAGTCGTCGGTCATGTTGAAGTGGTTCTTGAACGTAATGCTCCACAGATTGCCACGCCGATCTCGCTCGTTCCAAAGGACGGGGATACGACTATAGATGGCCGCAGTCAGATCGGCGTCTCGGCGAGAGCGGAAGATGGGTAACGTACCCGTATTGGGATTAATGAGGCTGATTTCGCCGGAACTAAGGGCAAATACACGGTCTGCGTCATCAAGATCAGTCGCATCCTCCAAAAAGAAGGCGTACTGTGCTGACGGCTCGCTCAGGTGGCGGCCGGTCGCCGACAGCAGGCAGAATTTGTAGCTGGAGTGCACGCCGACGAAGAGCGGCTTGCGGTTTTCGAAGTCGTACAGGGATGCGATGCGGCCACTCCCACTGAGGCCGCTGAACAGGTGCTGGGCACCAGCGCCCGTAGCAATGGCCGTGGGGATAATGCAGCCGAGCCGACCCTGCGGTGCGACGATCGAGGCGAACCGCTCGGTGAAGAGTTGGTCCGTCTGGAGCGAGTTGACGCCCTTGACAGTGAGGCCCTTTGCACAGAGGGGGAACGCACCGGAATCCCCTGCGAAGTGGAAGGTGCCCTTCACCCGGCGGCGCTCGGCCTGGTAGCGTTCGCCCTCCTCCGGGAACTCCTCCGCCCACTGCGCGATACGGGCACGACGAGCAGTGCCGGAGATCGCGGCGATGGCCGGGTCGACCACGCTGAAGTATTTCTTGTCCTCGAAGTCGACCTTGTCCCAGGGCGGGTTGCCGAGCACGCACGAGAAGCCACCCGCCCAACCGGTCGCTGGGTCGACGTCAACACCCACGCTGTCCTGCGGCACGACGAAGACGGTGGGGAACTCCAGGTGCCAGTGGAAGAAGCGGTGCCGCTCGCTGAGCCGCTCGACCTCGCGGTGGACCGCCTCGGGCAGCTTCGCCCCAGCTTGCAGGTTGCGGAACACCTCGTGCGTGATGGCGGGCAAGGCCTTGCTGCTCTTGTGCCACATGAACGCCGCACACCAGGCGTCACTCACAAACTTGGCATGCTCGTAGCCCGGAGACGTCGCCCAGGTCAGGTAGGCGTCTTCCTGCCGGTGCACGTCGCGCAGGGTGCGGGTCGGCACCTCGACGATCCGGTTCAGATCAGCGGCGAAGCCCGTGTTGGTGAGGCTCACGTCCACGCCGAGTTTCCACAACCCGGGATGCTCCTGACGTTCCTGCTCATTACGCCGTTCCAACGCTCTTGCGAACGTCGCGTCGTCGCCCTCCACCAGTTTGAACGCCTTGCTCGGAATGCCGTCGCGCAGCAGCGCCGGCGTCGCGCCGACCAGCCCGTTGCCGTGCTTGATCTGCGCGTTCAGGAAACCGAGCGGCCGTCCGGGCTTCAGGGCTTCGAGCCACAGCGACACCTTGGCGAGTTCGACCGCCATCGGGTTGAGGTCGACGCCGTACACGCACCGGCGGACGACCTCGTGAAGGGCGTCTCGGACGGCGTCGACCGTCGGTTCCGGGTTGCGCTCCCGGACGGAGGCGACCCGCTTCGCGATACGGCGTGCTGCTGCGACGAGGAAGTGGCCGGAGCCGCAGGCGGGATCGCAGACGGTGAGTGCTAGCAGTTCGTCAACGATGTGGCGCGACGGGTCGGGTTCGCCCGCAGCGGTCGCCTTCGCCTCTCCGCGCTTTTGCGCGTCGTCAAGGACCGGGTCGAGCGTCGAGTCGAGCAGCGTCTCGATCAGGGAACTGGGGGTGTAGTACGAGCCGGTCTTCTTGCGGTTGTTGCCCGCGCGGTCGACCAGGTCGAAGGTGCGATCGGTCGCCTGGTGCTTGGGCACCAACTCCAGCAGCGACTCGTAGATGGAGCCCAACTCCTCCGCGCCCATGTTGCGGTAGTCCGTAGGGCGCCAACGGCCAGACCCTACGTCGCGGACCCGGGCAAGGTAACGCACCGCTTCCAATAGGTCGGCGTTGGCGATCGACCGGTCCCGCAACGGCGAGTCAGCCTCGGTGTCATCGAAGAGCCCGCCGAGACCGGGCAGGCCCAGCTCCGGCCGGCCCTCCTCGCTGCCGAGTGCGGCGAGGACAATCCGGAGCGACTGATAGAGGTCACCGTGGGAGGTGCCCCGACGCTGGAGGGCATGCCGACGCAGCCGGGCGGAGGAAAAGTACTTCGCGTACCGCTCCCGGGTTTGTTCGGTCGTGCCGGGTGCGTGCAGAGCGTCCCGGTCCTCAGCAACGAAGAGAAAGATCAGCCGGTAGACGAGACGCAACAGGGCGGCATGGTAGCTGTTGACGTCGAGGGTGCGTCGCAGGTCGCCGTTCACTGGATGCCGGAGGAACCCAGTGCCGAGTGCAATGATGGCGTTCTTCACCGCATCGCGGTGGTATTCGAGCGCCCGGACACCGGTGTCGATCGCCTCGGTGCGCCACTTCTCCAGCCAGCACGTCGAGGGTGCCGCGCCCTCGGCGACCTCGAAGCGGGAGACGTGCAGCAGCCGATACAGCAGCACGAACTCGCTGAACAGCTCGCCGTCGAAGATCGCCTCCAGGTCGAACTCGACGTATGCGGCGGTGGCGAGCGCGCTGGAGTCGCGCAGCAGCCGCAGCTGCCGGCCGTTGGTGAGCACACCCCAGAGGTGTGCCTCGGACCTATTCAGCAGCTCCTGCACCAGCGACTGCGGCGGTACGCTGCCCCCACCGGCGGGCCGCCTGTCCAGAGCCGCGTTCCAGGCGGCCAGGTGGATCGGCACGTGGTTCCAACGATGGCTGATCGCAAACGTCTTGGCACCGTCGTCCGACGTGATGCCAGCGGCGCCGAGCGCGGTCAGCCGACCGAAGCCGAGCTCCGCGAAGAGCGGCTCCAGCCATTGCGTGACCGCCAGGCCGGTCGGGTCGGCGGGCGTTTCGGCTTCCGGGGCGACCGGAAGCTTCTCGCGCAGCTCCTTCCACACCGACTTGAGGTAGTCCCAGTGGCGTTCGGCGTCATCACGAACCGACCGGGAGCCGATCACCCGGTAGTCGGCGGGCTTGGCGCCACTGACGTCCTTGCCCTCGGCGATCCGGACCAGCATGTCGGCGGGGATCAGTCCGCCGATCGTGTGGACGGCGGAGAAGACCTGGTTGCGGGCGGTGGCGGACATCAGGCGTTGCCTCCGGCGGCGGGGGTGGAAGCGGGCAGGTAGACGTACGCGCCGAGGATGTCGGCGGGCCTCTGCGCGGTCACGGTCAGGCCGCGGACGATCTCGCCGGCAGCGCTGCGCACGCGGCGGTGCGAGGCGAGCAGCTCGGCGGCCAGCTCCTCGCCGTACGCCTCGAGGTGGTCGGTGACCTCGGGCAGCCCGTCGAGGATCCGGCTCATCGTGCGCTCGCCGAAGTCCGGGTCAGTGTTCTCGTCGGCGGGCACGTCGAGCAGCCGCAGCGCGTCCTCGGTGGGCAGCCAGGTGGCGTTGGCGGGCGCGCCGGCGAAAGCGAGCAGCCGGGCGTCCTCGGCGACGAGCTGCCGGGTCCCGGTCCGGGACGGCAGGGTGAGGTGGAAGCGGTAGCGGACCAGCAGCAGGGTGGTGCGACCCGCGACGGCCCGGGTGCGGATGACGCCGCAGCGGCGGGCCGGACGCGGGCCGCTGACCTGGTCGTCCAGGGCGGCGTTGAGGACGTACCCGGCGAGGGCCACCACCGCCGGGTCGGTGCGGACCAGGGCTGCCTCGCCACGCGCGACGGCCGCCGTGGCTCGGAACGGTACCGGGCGACCCGCCTCGACGGCGTCGCCGCCGAGCGCAGGGGCTAGCGCATCACGCAGGCCGGCCGGAGTGCCGCTTACGTCGGCGGTGAAGTCACCGGATCCGCCCGGCTGGTCGCGCAGCACGCCGTCGAGCGCGCGGAGCGCCTGGCGTACGAACTCATGGATCTCTGCGGCCCGGCCGAGCGTGTCGCGGATCGCGGCGACCTCCTGAGCCACCTCGTCCGGTCGAATGGTGTGCTGGGCGAACCGAGACCGGGACGTCTTCTCCTTCTCGGCGGCGGACTGCCACTCGGTGGCCAGGGCGGCGGCCTTCTTGTCGATGGCTCGGTATTCCTCGACGTCGAAGAGGCTCGCCTGCTCCTGCTCCTGGCCGCGCAGCAGCAGCCACTCGACGATCGCGTCGGTCACCCCCTGGGAGGCGGCGTCCGGGACGGAGACGGAGATGCCGAGGTCCTTGCGGATCTGCCGGTGTTTCCTGATGAGGACGTCGAGGACCTTGCCGTCGATGCCGTTGTCGCTCCCCCAGAGGGTGATGACCCGCACGACGTCTCGCTTCTGGCCGTACCGGTCGACCCGGCCCTCCCGCTGGTCGTGGCGGGTGGGGTTCCAGGCGAGGTCGTAGTGGACGACGGCGTCGAAGTGGTGCTGGAGGTTGACGCCTTCGGAGAGGCAGTCGGTGGCGACCAGGACGCGGCGGGCGGCGGGGTCATCGCCGGCGGCCTCGGCGAGTTCCTCAATGCGTTGCAGGCGCTGCTGCGGGGAGAGGGTTCCGGTGACCGCGCGCACCACGGTCTTCTTGCCGAGAACCCCCTCCAGGTGCTCCGCGACGTACTCGGCGGTGGGGATGTAGCGGCAGAAGACGATCGGGTGGTAGCCCTCCTTGAGCAGATCCTTGAGGTGCTTGATCAGCGCCGCCAGCTTCTTGTCGTCCGTTGGTCCTTCCAGCTCGGCCGCCCGGTCAGCCAGCTCGGCGAGCCGCCGGCCCGCGTCGACTTCCACGCCACCGGCCTCGGCGCCGGGGGCGACGTCCAGCCCTTCCAGCGCGTCGGTGTCGGAGAAGTCGCTGGTCAGCGGGGCGCCGAGCCGGTCGGCCTCCTCTGCGGTGACCGCGGTTGCGGTCGCCGAGCGGGTGCGCAGGGTCTGCGCGGCGGCGCGGGGCGAGGAGACGAGGGACCGCAGCAGGGCAATGGCCGACCACCAGGCGATCCGGGCCTCCCGCCGGCCCCGGCTGTCCGCGGCGGTCACCCGCTCGCTGGCGTACGTGATGGCGTCGTCGAGCAGCGCCCGGTAGGCCGGCGAGAGCTTGTAGGTCTCATCCTTGAAGTGCCGGTCGGACGGGAACGCCGTCTCCTCGGCGAGGCTGTCGTCGGCCAGGCCGTCGCTCTTGGTGAGGTATTGGCGCACGTCGGCGCGCTTGCGGTGCACGAAGTGCTGGGCGAGCATCCGCCGGCCCGCCTCCGAGCCCAGGTCCACCGCCGCGAGTTCCGGCCGGACCAGGCCGAGCAGGTTGCGGAAGGCGCTCTCCTTGCCGCTGTGCGGGGTGGCGGTGACCAGCAGCAGGTGCCGCTCGGGGTCGGCGGCGACGCGTTGCAGCAGCTCGAAGCGGAGCTGGTTCTGGGCTGAGGTGTTGTCGTCGGCGGCGACGCAGGTGTGGGCCTCGTCGACGATGACCAGGTCCGGGCAGTGGCGGACGAAGTCGTCGCGGTGCCGGGTGGACTTGATGAAGTCCATGGAGACGATCACGTGGGGGTGCTTGTCGAACAGCGACTGGCCCAGGTCCAGCCCACGCTCCAGCCTGGACACCGTGGAGGCGAGCACCAGTTCGGCGTCGATGCCGAACTTGGTGCGCAGCTCCGCCTGCCACTGCTCGGCCAGCGCCGGCGAGCAGAGCACGGCGAGCTTGGTCGCGCTCCCCTGGGCCAGCAGCTCGCTGGCGATCAGGCCGGCCTCGACCGTCTTGCCGATACCGACGTCATCGGAGATCAGCATCCGCACGGTCCGCTGCCGCAGCGCCATCAGCAGCGGCACGAGCTGGTAGGCGCGCGGCTCGACGGCGATCCCGGCGAGCGCGCGGAACGCGCCCGCGCCGGAGCGGAAGCCGATCCGCAGCGCGGACCGCAGCAGGCCCGCCGCGTACGCGTCACCAAGGTCGGACGGCGTAGGCGGGGCGAACTCGGCGCTCTTGACCTGCTCGAAGGCGGGGAAGACGGCGGCGATGTCGTCGTCGGCGCCGCCCAATGGTCGCAGGACCAGCATGTCGGGGGCGCTCTCGGGCAGCACGACCCAGTCGCGGCCCCGGGCGGAGACCAGCGTTCCGGCGCTGAAGGTGGTCATGAAGCTGTTCCTTGCGTCGTCGTCATAGAGAATGGCGGTCGGATGGTCAGGCGCTGGCGCCGGTGCCGAAATAGCGTTTGTTCTTGGCGGCGATCTCGGACCAGTCGGCGTTGTGCGGGAACCGCACGACGTCCCAGCCCATGTCGAACAAGCGCTCCTCCGCCTCGCGGTCGCGTTCGGCGACCGACTCGTGCTCGTGGACCGGTCCGTCGACGAACACGGCCACGTTCGCCCCGGGCAGGCGGTAGACGTAGTCGGGACGGGCCAGCGCCTCGGTGACGAAGATCTGCGCGTCGTCCGGAAGCCGCAGGCCGCGCTCCTTCAGCCAGGCGATCAGCTTCCCCTCCAGCTTGGTGTCCGACTGCGCCGTGAGGCGGGCCAGCTGCTCCGTCCGGGACTCGCACTCCCCGGTCGTCCGCGCCGCCGCATTGGCGAACCGCAGCAGCAGGTCACGGACCAGGTGCCGGTTGATCGAGTGGTGGTTGAGCTGGTTGCCGTAGGTCAGCAGGCACTCGTAGCAGCCCCAGGCGCAGGGGCGGTCCTTGTGCGGTCCGCCCCGGTCGGTGCTGTCCGGGTCGAAGTGGCAGATGTCCAGCGCCGTGGCGGCGGCGCGGGCCAGAGCCTCCGGGTCCGACTGCATCAGCCGGAGTACGCCGGCCCCACCCTCGGCCGCCTCGGTGAAGAGCATCCGGTCGCGCGGCCCGTCGTCCGGCGGGAGCAATTCGGTGGTGAGTTCCGAGTCCTCCAGCTCGAAGGCCGCCTCGATGCCGCGCTCGAGCGCGTACATCAGGGTGAGCGCGACATCGTGGTCCAGCGGCTCGTCGAGCTTGAGCACCAGGATGTTCCGGCGGTCCTCGACGTACGGGATGACCCGCTTCTTGCGGCGCTTCTCGTTGCCGTCGGCGTCGACCACCGGCATCTCGCTGGAGTCGCCGGACGCCTCGCTGGCGTCGCGTTCGTTCATCCACCGCCCGTCAGCGGGGTCGAGCCAGAACCCGTCGGGCTCGTCCTGCTTGGCCCGGACCCGGCCGATGTTGGTGATGCGGACGGTCGCCGAGTCGCCGTAGGAGAGGGTGGCGAGCCGGTCGTCGCCGTCGGAGACGGCCGCGTCCTGCCGGCCGGGCCGGGCGCCGTGGTCCTGGAAGCGGTACGACGTCACCAGGCGGAAGCCCGCCCGGCGCCGCTCCTCCTCGTCCGAGGAGATCCGTTCCCGGCGCTTCGTGTAGACGGTGTGCAGGTGCAGCAGCCCGTAGGTGGTGTCGTCGAGCGGTTCGTTGCACATCTCGCAGCGGACCGCACGGTAGCGGGTGTCGTGGTGGTACCCGCAGCTGGTGCACCGCCGGGCCTCGCTCGTCACCACCTCGCCGGCCGCGTCCGGCGGCAACTGGATCCGGGTGACCTGGTACCGGGCGCCCTCGTGGTAGATGAGCGCGCCCGGGCCGAACTCCCGGATCGCCAGGAAGCGGGGACGCTGCAGGTAGTCCCCGTCACCCGACCGGCGGCCGGTGGTCGGCACGTACGCGGCCAGCGGAAGGCGCGGGAACGAGTAGCCCGGCAGGAAACCCTCGCTGGCCAGGTAGCGGTACGGGTTGAAGTCCGACAGGACCGATCTGCTCTCGACGGTTTCGTTCTTGAGCAGGTTGAGCTGCGTCTCGGCTTCCTTCCGGCGGCCGACGGCGATCCTGCGGTCGCGTTCGGAGAGGGTGTGGTCGAGGACGCGGCGGTTCTGTTCGGCCTGGTCGACCAGCGCCGCGCGGAACAGGTCCCGCCAGCGGTCGAACGCGCGGTTGAACCGCTCCGGCGTGGTCCGGACCGTGTCCTCGATCCAGTTGTCGTCCCACCACGTCGACTTCTCGAAGTCGGGCAGCAGTCCGGCGAACACCGCTCGGGCCGCCGCCACGGCACGCTCCTGCGCGTGGGTTTCCCGCAGCGCCGCGGCGATGTGATCGTGCAACTCCAAGGCGGGGTTGGGTCGGCGGCTGTCCTCCAGGTAGCTGATGTCGATGGTCTCGGGGATGGCTCGGCCCAGCTTCAGGCCCGCTTCCGCCAGCCAGACGGCGTGCACGTGCGAGCGCACCAGGTCCTCGTTGGCCAGGTCCAGCCGCGGCGGCGCCACCGCACCGGCCACCATGCGGTCGGAGCGCCGGAAGTAGTACTGGTCGTGGCTGTTGCCGGTCGCGCAGTAAGTGGTGACCAGCGCCGGTTGCCCGGATCGTCCAGCGCGACCGCTGCGCTGGGCGTAGTTCGCCGGGGTCGGCGGGACGTTGCGCATCATGACGGCGTTGAGCTCGGAGATGTCGACGCCGAGCTCCATCGTCGGCGAACAGTAGAGCAACTTCAGCTCCGCCTTGCGGAAGGCCTCCTCCCGCCGCTCCCGCTCGACAGGGTCGACCTGTGCCGTGTGCTCGC
Organism: Micromonospora sp. NPDC005806; assembly: GCF_042871425.1. Lineage (NCBI taxonomy): Bacteria > Bacillati > Actinomycetota > Actinomycetes > Micromonosporales > Micromonosporaceae > Micromonospora > Micromonospora sp. NPDC005806. The sequence goes on from NZ_JBIAIL010000017.1 coordinate 94,896, forward strand.
GGGCCGTCAGCCCGGCGAGAGTGCCGGCCGCGGTCCGGTACAGCTCGCGGAAGAACGTGTTGACCCGGGGACCGTCGCCGCTGGCGTACGTCCGCGTCAGCGGGTCGTGGCTGCCGGTCTGACCCGTCCCGGCACGCCAGATGAGCGCGGCTGCGGAGACCTGGTACCCGGTGATGGGCGTGGCGGCTGAACGCCGATACCGGCCCGCGCGTTCCGGCGTCTGGGTGACCTCGGTGACCTGGCCGCCCCGCTTGAGCACCTCCAGCAGGTCGGCGATCACGTCTTGGGCATCACTCCACGAAAGCTCGGGGAAGTGCACCCTGCGCAGGTACTTTCCGACCTTCCCTCGGCCGGAGAGGAACAGGTTGGACCGGTCCAGGCCCCGCCCGGAAGGCTGGGGGTAGGCCGCGCCGACCTTGGGCTTGTCGCTGGCGGAGAGCACCCAGGGGTCGATGAGCCGTTCCTCGCTGGCTCGCTGGAGCGAGTCGAAGTCGTCGCGGAAGTACTGCACGTCGATCGCCAGGGCCCGGCGCATCTCATCGAGGAGCACCCGCATTATCTTGACCCGTTCGTCGGGCTCAGCCTCGCGGAGCTTCTCGTGAGTGTTGGCCCAGCGATCCTGCTTCTCGGCGAGCCAGGCCAGGTCCTGATAGTCGATCTTAAGGAGACCGGTCTGCTCCAGGTTGGGCATGGTGATGCGCCAACCGCGTTCCAGATCGAGATACAGCCGGAACGCGATGACGTCCCGGAGGGTCTTCGCCGCCAGGCTGGCCAGCGACGGCGGAAGGTCGGCTTCCCGTGCGTAGTCGCCGAGGCTCAATCCGAGCGCAGCGGTGACCTGAGTGGCGAGATCCTCGTGGGTGATGCCCGTATCGCCCGCTTCGACGACCGCCCGGTAGAGGGCGCCGCGAAGCTGCGTGACCTGGACGAAGTCGTTGAAGTGGCCGGCCTGTAGCGAGGCGTCCTGCCGGTTGTCCACGAAGGTGAGGAGCTTGCGCGCCTTCTTGCTCAGCGCCTCCGGCGGCGCCTGCATGAGCGACCGGACGATCGACGCCGACACCAGCGAGGTGGCCGAAGAGCGGCCCTCCTGGTCGAGCGTCGCGAGCTTGGCGAAGTCCTTCCCCCGGGTCTGCTCGTAGCTCACCCCGCAGTGCAGACAGAAAAGGAACGGCGATGGGATGAACGCGGCCCTGAGATCGCCGTGGCCTTCCCAACCCTGCGGGTTGACCGTGATCGCCTGGGGCAGACGCTCCCGGTAGGAGCTACGGACCACCTCACGCCCACCGGCATCGACCTCCAGCCAGGAGTCAGGGATCCGGCGGGCCCCGATGGCCTCCTCCTCAGTAGCGGGCCAGGGCCGGTCCGAGTCGATGAAGAGGTAACCGTCGCCCGCCCGGCCGCCGGTGGCGGCGGTGTCCCGCCGTGGCGCGTAGACGACCCTTCCGTCCTTGTCGGACCGCCAGACGGTCAGGTACTCCTGGCCGCACTCACGGCAGAAGGCCAGCGGCAGCAGGATCTTGCCGTCCGAGCCGGGCAGGACGAGCTGGTATTCACGGGTGAGGTGTCGGGTGAGTTCGTCCTCGAGGGTGACGTACACCGTGTCGCCCTTGGAGAGGAACTGGTGCAGGCGGAAGGCGAACAGCGGACGCTCGGTGACGGGGTGTCGGGTTTCGGACCCGGCCTTGAGCGTCGCCCGGATCGCCTCTCCGCAATCCGCGGCGGTGAGGCCGCTCTGCTTAGCCAGGTCCAGCGCGGCGTCCTCGATCTTGGCCGGCTTCTGCCGCACCAGCTGGCCGGTGACGGAGTCGGTGGCGAGCCCGAAGCGGGTCTCGATCCAGCGGGCCAGCGGGTCGTTCACCAGGTCGGCGTAGGCACGAGGAGCGCCAGCGGCCCTCAGCCTCTCGACCGGCACCGCGTCCGGCGCCTCTCCGGTCGCCCGGATAAGGGTCTCCCCGATCACGTTCTGGCTGCTGACCGGGTTACCGAACAAAGTGGTGGCGACCCGAGCCACCGCTTCCCGCTGGTCGTCGAGGGTGCCCTCGGTCGACATGGTGGCGGAGGTGCCGATGCACTGCAGCTCATCGGCCTGGCAGGCTTCACGGACCCGTCGGATCAGCAGGGCCACGTCGGCGCCCTGGCGGCCACGGTAGGTGTGCAGTTCGTCGAAGACGAGGAACTCCAGCCCCCGAGCCATCTTGATCAGCGACCGGCGGTCGTCCGGCCGGGTCAGCATCAGCTCGAGCATCACGTAATTGGTGAGCAGGATGTCCGGCGGGTTGTCGCGGATCTCCTTGCGCCGCTCGTCGCTCTCCTGCCCGGTGTACCGGGCGTAGGTTACGGGCTCGCGCCCCGGCCCGTACCCGTCGCAGAGGTACTTGTCGAGCTCCTTGAGCTGGCTGTTCGCCAGCGCGTTCATGGGGTAGACGATGATCGCGCGGACGCGCTTCGACGCCTTCGGGCCCTCCTGCTCCCGGGTCTTGAGCACCTTGTCGACGATCGGAACGATGTACGACAGGGACTTGCCGGACCCGGTGCCGGTGGTGAGGACGTAGGAGGCGCCCGACTGCGCCTTCTCGATCGCCTCGCGCTGGTGCCGGTGCAGCGTCAGCGGGCGCCCGTCGCAAGACTGGCCGCCCTCCGTCTTGTTGGCCTGGAAGATGCGCGCGCATTCCGGGTGCAGCACACTCTCGTTGACAAGCTCGAGCATGCTGCCGCCGGAGGCGAAGAACGGGTTCAGCGACAGCCACGGGTCGGGCCACTGCGACTTTGCATCGAGGTCGTCCTCAACGAAGTCCGCGATCCGGTCATTACGAATGGTCGTACCGCCCTCAGTGAAGGCGCGGTAGTCGCTGATGAGCTGCCGGTGCACCTCGAAGACGTCCATGCCAGGAGCCGGGCGGGAGAGAGCCGCTGAATCCGGACCCGCCGACCGAGTGGCCGCGGCCCCGACGGTGTACGCGGCACGGAAGTGGCCGACCGGGTTGAAGTCGTCCCAGCCGGGGACCTTGTCCTCCCCCTGCACCAGCGGCAACAGCGCCTCACGGACGGCCACCGCATCCTCCGGCCTCTCCGCGGGGTCCTTGGCGAGCAGCCGTTCGATGAGCCGTTCCAGGCTCCGCGGCACGTCCGAACGCAGCACCCGAACCGGCGGCGGCGGCTCCTCCAGGTGCTTCTGTCCCACCTCGTGCGCCGAGCCGCTGTGGAAGGGCGGCACACCGGTCAGCAACTCGAACAGGACGCAGCCCAGGGCGTACAGGTCGGCAGCCTGGGTGACCGACGAGGCCCGGAACTGCTCGGGGGCCATGTAGCGGGCGGTACCCACCGTGACGCCGGTGCTGGTGAGCTTCTCGGCTTCGTCGACGTCGATGATCCGACCCATGCCGAAGTCCAGGACCTTGACGAGCCCGCCGCGCAACAGCATCACGTTGGAGGGCTTGAGGTCGCGGTGGATGACCCCGGCGGTGTGCGCCGCGGTAAGAGCGTCGGCGATCTGGGCGCCGATCGCGGCGACCCATGCGATCGGCAGTTGCGGCTGTTCGGAGATCAGGTCGCGCAGCGTCTCGCCGTCGAGGAACTCCATGGCAATGTACGGAAGGCCGGAGGAGTCAACGCCGCCTGCGATCGAGCGCGGCAGGTTCGGATGGGTGAGGCGGCGCATGATGCGCGACTCACGCTCAAATCTCTGGACCGCTTTGCTGTCCGCGGTCGAATCGATGACCGCGCCAGACCGGCTCCTGAGGATCAGCTTGACCGCGGCGACGCGGTCCGGCGAGCCCTCCGGCGCCTGCATGTCCTCCGCCCGGTGGACCTCCCCCATGTTGCCCCTGCCGAGTGCGTTCAGCAGGCGGAATCGGTTCGCCACCAGTTCCAACTCCACGGCCACCCTTACATCCCCCACTAGCCGTCATCCGTACTTCACCACCGAGCGGGCACCGTCCAGCTCAGCGACGACCTCGCCGCCCGAGAGTCCTCACCGGCTTCCTTTCGATTGCCTTAAGTCAAGCAGTATGACCGTGCATCTTTGTAGTCCCCCATCCGGCCAAGATGATCAACCAGAGTGTCAGCCGGGCATTGCTGACGGAGGATTCATACTCCGCTAGGCTCCGTTGTATGAGTCGGCGTGTGACGATCTCCGTCCCGGATGACGTGGCCGAGCAGCTGGACGCCCTGCCTGCTCGCCAGGTTTCCGCGTATGTCACCGAGGCGCTGCGGCGGCGTCGGATATCCGACGACATGCGGGCCGCGCTTCGGGCTGCGGGCCACGGCGAGTTCCCGTACGACCCGATCGGCGCCGCGCAACGGCTGGCCGCCCACCAGGTCACCCCGGAGGCCCGCGAGGCGGCGGTTGCCCGGGTGGCGGAGCTGTTGGGTCGCCCGGCCGACGAGCTGCGGTCGGAGCTGGACCGGCGCTCGGCGGCGTGAGCCGGCCGTACTGGGTGCTCGACACGGGCGCCTTGATGGCGTACGCCCACGCAGTGGAGGCGGTCGGCGCGGTCCTGGTCGAGGTGGCCGATGCCAAGGGCACGGTCGCGGTGCCGCTGGCCTGCCTGCTCGAGGCGTACAGCCTGCTGGACCCGGGCGAGCACGAGCTGCTGCGGATGCTGCGCCGCAATCCCGCAGTGCGTACGGTGCTGCCGGCGCTCGACCTGGACAGCGACGACGAGGCGCCGACCATCGGCAGCATGGCCCGGCACACCGGCCGGCTCGGCGCCGGCCACGCGGCCTGGGTGGCGATGGTTAACCAGGCGGGTGTCATCACCTCCCGAGCCGATCAGATCCGGATCGTGCTCGGCGAGGGCTGGGAGATCCTGGAGGTCTGACCTCACCGCGACATCCCCTCGGGCCGGACCGCTCCGCGGGCCAAGCCGTCGGCGGTGAGCTGCACCAGCGCCGCCCCCAACGATGCCGCCTGCCGGATTGCCGACTCGAAGGCGTCGAGTCGCCGAAACGCCTCCCCGTGCGCCCGCTGCTCGTCCAGCGACAGCCGCCGCACCTGCGCCCGCCGGATGTCGAACCGCAGCGTCCCCGACAGGCTCGACGCCTGCTTCTCGTTCGCCGATGTCCGCAATTGCCCGGCGAGAAACCACGAGTCCAGCGCGGCAGGATTGGGCCGCAACAGGTAGAGATTGCGTCCCAGCAGCGCCCCCTCGGACGTCACCACTCGGGCCCTGAGCTGCCGCGCGATCATCGGCACCACCACGTCCCCGACCACCAACCGAATCTCCTGCCCCAGGCGGCCGTCGTCCCGACCGGACGGGCCTTCGCCGTTCAGCACGTCCTGTACGGTCAGCACCGGCGGCCGGCCGGCTGACGGCTCGCCAACCTCGGGTGACGCGGCGCGGATCGGGCCGAGCAGTTGCAACGCGCCGGCCCGAGCCAGCTCCCCCACCGACAGAAACTCCCCGTCCGGCCCCTCAGGCGCGGGCGTGACCTGCGGCATCAGCGCCGGCAGGTCGCCGACGATGGCGGCCAGGCGCTCTCTGGTGCGTACCAGTTGCTCGCCCGTCGCCTCGCCGACTGCGGGTTGGCGGCGCGCGGGGGTGAGGTCGATCTCCTCGTCGAGCAGCTCGATCACCGGGACCGCCCGGGCGAAGCCGGCCTCCTCGACCTCGGCGTCCGGCGCAGCGGCGAAGGCTCGCCAGGTGGCGAGGATCCGCGGGTAGGTCGCGGCAACGTCGCCGGTGGCGGCGTCGACCAGCAGCGTCCGCGCGGGTGGCGGCGCGTCGGGCGCGGGCCGCCGCAGCACCCATATGTGCAGGGGTACGCCGTGCGGCGCGGCTACCCCGGGCGGGAGCGCGATGACCGCACGCAGGGCACCTCGGCGCAGCAATTCGGCGCGGATGCGGCGGCCGGGGCGTCGGCTGGCGACGGTGGGGGGCATCAGCAGGACGGCGTGTCCACCGGCCCGAAGGTGGGCGAGGGTGTGCTGGGCCCAGGCCAGCTCGGGTTCGGTACGTGGGGTAGTGCCGACGATCCAGCGGGGATCGTGGCCGAGTTCCTCGTCGCCCCAGTTGGTGACCCCGAAGGGCGGGTGGCAGACGACGGCATCAAAGGTGCGACCGGCGAAGGCGTCAGCGCGCAGCGAGTCGCCCTTGCACACCTCCCCCGATACGTCTCGTAGGGCGAGCCACAATCCGGCGAGCCGGGCGAGGTCCTCGTCGATCTCCTGCCCGTACGCCGAGGTGCAGCCGGCGCGAACGGCGGCGCGGAGGGTGGCGCCGGAGCCGGCGGCAGGGTCGAGGACGGAGCCGCCGCCGACGCCGGCGAGCCCAACCATCAGATCGGCCAGGTCGTCGGGGGTGGCGAAGGGCCGGCCGGGTCCGGGGGCGGAGAACCGTTGCCACAGCGCGTCGAAGGCGCCTTGCGGCCGGAGTTCGTCGGCGAGCGCGTCAATGTCGGGCAGCAGCGGCTTGAGCTGCGGATCCGCTGATCGGCCGGGGCGCTGACCGCGTTGCCGGGCGAGCAGCCGCGCGCCGACGGCGGCCAGGCCGGCGGCCGGGGATTCGCTGGCCGCCGCGAGGCGCCGCCAGAGCCGGTCGGCGGTGGCGAGTTCGGGGAGTTTGCCCTGGGCGCGGAGCCACTGCTCGACCTGGGTCAGGTCGAACTCGGGGCTGGCCGGGGTGCCCCCCATCGGGGCGGGAAAGTCGGCATGCCGTTTGCGCCAGTTGCTGACTGCGGCCCGACCGACACCGGCGAGCCGGGCGATCTCCGCTGCGGTGATGGTCGGTGTCTCTTGCACGTTCGGAGTGTGTCACACCTGTCAAGCATCATGGCTGTTGACAGGGTTCACAGATGATGCTCTCATTGACCCCGCAACGTTCACAGCAGGAGGAAAACGATGCGCAAGGCCACCACTCTCGCTCTGCTCGCCACCGGTCTCGTCGCCCTGGGCTGCGGCGCCGGCAGCACCGACGAGGCCAGCACCAGCAAGGCCGACGCTGGCAGCGCCAAGGGCGACGCCAAGCCGAAGACCGCGAAGATCGGCCAGCCCGCCCGGGACGGCAAGTTCGAGTTCACGGTCAAGTCGTCGAAGTGCGGCGTGACCAAGATCGGCACCGACCTGATCGGCGCGAAGGCGCAGGGCCAGTTCTGCCTGGTCACCGTCAACGTCAAGAACATCGGCAAGGAGTCGCAGATGTTCGACGGCAGCAGCCAGAAGGCCTACGCCGCCAACGGCACCGAGTACTCCGCCGACGGCGGGGCCGCCATCTACGCCAACAAGAACGCCGAGACGTTCCTCAACGACATCAACCCCGGCAACCAGGTCACCGGCGTCGTCGTTTTCGACATCCCCAAGAACGTCAAGCTCGCCAAGCTCGAACTGCACGACTCGCCGTTCTCCGGCGGCGTGACGGTCTCCCTCGCCTGATCCACCGCTCGACCCGGGGCGGGCGCCACCGCCCGCCCCGCCCTTCCCCCTGTCCCCCGCCACTGTTCACAGAGGAGACCGCCATGACCGACCCGACCAGCCCGATGCCGGCTAACCAGCCGGCCAACCAGGCCGGCATACCCCCGCAGCCGGCCCCGGCCGGTGCCGCCGTTCCCCCGTTCGCCGCTCAGCCTCTGGGCGCCACGCTCGCCGGCGCGCCGAGCCCGGTCGCTCCGGCCAAGGCCTCCACCGCTCGCGCCTGGATCGTCGGCGGCATCGCCCTCGTCATCGTTCTCTGCTGCGGCGGCGCGGTCGTCGGAGCGTTCTCCGGCGGCAATGACGCCGAGCCGCAGTCCATCGCCGCCACCTCGGCGGCCCCGAGTGCAACCAGCGCCGCCCCGACCACCGCCGCCCCGACCACCGCGCCCCCGACCACGGCGGCGGCGTCGCCGACGCCGACGAAGACCGCCCCGCCGCCGAAGCCGAAGCCGCCGTCGTACAAGACGCTGAGCGCCCGGCAGTGGAAGCTCATCGCCAAGAACCCGGATGCGTACATCGGCAAGCACTACGTCGTGTACGGCAGGGTCACCCAGTTCGACGCGGCGACCGGCACCGACACCTTCCGCGCCGACGTGGCTCACCGGCGGATGTCCTACGAATTCGACTACGAGACCAACACCATGCTGTCCGGCTCTGAGTCGGAGCTGGAGAACCTCGTCGAGGACGACATCTTCCGCGCCAACGTCACGGTGCTCGGCTCGTTCAGCTACGACACGCAGATCGGCGGCCAGACGACCGTGCCGCTGCTCAACGTCGACTCGATCAAGGTGCTCTGACACCTCTCCCGCTTCGAGACGTCAGGAGGCGTCGTGCGTCCCGATGAGGTCCTCCGCGCTATGTCCCTGGTCCCCGCTCCCCTGTACGTCCACGCCCTGCCGCTGCGCCGCTACGTCCGCCCTACCACATGCGCGGACTGCCAGCGGATCGGCGACGCGGTGACCCTCGCGCTCACCGCCGTCCACTACGACGAGCTCGACTCGGCCGAGCATCTCCTGGACACCGCCGAGCGCCTCGCCGCCGCGCACGGCGCGGCCTGCCGGCCGCAGCCGGACCAACAGCGCGGCCGCGGTCGGGTTGGGCGCTGGGCGGCGGCGTCCACGCCGGTCGTCGCCGCGACCGACGCCAGCTGGAAGGGCCGCGCCGGCGGCATCGCGTACGCGGTCAGCGACGGCCACTACGGCCTGCGCGGCCGGGGCACCGGCCGCCTCGACCCGACCGGCGCGTCCCGGGTGCTGATCAACGAGCTGCGCGCGGTGGACTTCCTGCTCTCGGCGTACGAGGAGGCTCCGGCGGGGATGACGGTGCTGTTGGACAGCGTCGTCGCGCTGCGCTGGCTGCACCGCTGGCAGGCCGGCGTCGTGACCAGGATGCCGGCCGGTTACGACGTGCGCGAGCGCCGGTGGGCCGCACAGCCGACGCTGGTCCGGCTCGCCGAGGCGGTGAGCTGCCGGCCGGACCTGTCCTTCCAGCACGTCAAGGGGCACAGCGGGCACGCCCTGAACGAGGCCGCCGACGGCCTGTCCCACATGGCCCGCCGCCGGGTCGACGAAACCTTCGACGTGCGCCCGCGAGCGCACGCCCTGGTCGACGCGTTCCTGCGGGACTGGCACGGCAGCCTCGCCCGCTGACCTGGCCCCCGCCGTCGGCTGATCGATCGCCGGCACCAACTCGAGCGCGACCCGAAGGTCGCCGCCCCGGACTCCATCGCCGAACAGCGGATCGACGCGTCGTCGACCCGCGGACCGCACACGCCTGGAGACGACGATGACGTTCCCGCACCCCGCCCGCACCCGCTGGGCCGGCCCCACGCTGCGCCCGCAGCCGGGCACCTGTCCGCAGCTCACCGCCACGCCAGCGGATCCGCACGCCCCGATCAACACGAAGGTGGCCCGATGAGCCAGACCGAACCACTGGTCGAGCTGATCTTCGACCGGCTCGCCGCGGACCGCGTACCCGATGACACCGCCGACCTCGTCCTCGCCGCGCTCGGCGACGACGCCGACCTGGACGCGGCGCTCGCCGGCCGGCCGACCAGCCTTGAGCCGCATCGTCCGGCGGAGAACGAGCCGCAGGAGCGGATCTGGCTCTCCTCCGTCACGGTTGCCGGCTTCCGGGGTGTCGGGCCGGAGCGCACTCTCGCCATCGAGCCCGGTCCGGGGCTGACCGTGGTGGTCGGCCGCAACGGCTCCGGCAAGTCCAGCTTCGCCGAGGCGGTGGAGCTGGCCCTGACCGGGGACAGCGCCCGCTGGGCGGACCGCAACAGCGTGTGGCGTACCGGATGGCGGAACCTGCACGCCGGGGACACCTGCCGGATCGCGGTCGAGCTGCGGGTCGACGGGGTCGCCACGCCCACCACCGTGACCCGCTCCTGGGCCGCGGACGCAGAGCTGACCGCTGCGCAGGTGCAGGTGACCAGCGCCCACGGCACCCACCACGGCCTTGACGACCTCGGGCTGGACCGGCCGCTGGCGCTGTACCGGCCGTTCCTCACCGCCTCCGAGCTGGGCCGGCTCACCGCCGGTACGCAGAGCCAGCTGTTCGACGCGCTGTCCGCGATCCTCGGCCTGGAAGCGGTCACCGACGCCGACCGCCGGCTGATGAACGCCGCCCGGCCCGTCGAGGCCGCCATCAAGGAGATACGCGCCCGCCGGACGGCCCTCGCCGTCACGCTCGGCGAGCTGCCGGACGACCGGGCGGCCCGAGCGGCGAAGCTACTCACGGACACCCGACCAGACCTGGACGCGGTGGCCGCGATCCTCGACGAACCCGACGAGCCGACCGCAGACGAGATGGTGCTGCTGTGCCGGCGACTCGCGGCGATCCAGCTGCCCGACGTTGACGAGGTGGCCCGGCTCGCCGAGCAGCTGCGCGCGGCCGGCGCCGAGGCGCGCCGTCAGGACGGTGGCCGGTCCCGAGCGTCAATGCGGACCGCGGAGCTGCTCCGGCTCGCCCTGGAACACCACGACGACCGGGGCGACAGTGCATGCCCGGTCTGCGACACCGGCACCCTCAACGGCGGCTGGCGGGCCAACGCGGCGGCGTCGCTCGCCGAGCTGCGGGACCGGACGCTCGCGGCCCAGGCCGCCGCTGCGCGGTTGAACGCGGCCATGCAGCGGGCACACCACCTGATCGACGACCTGGACGTCCCCGAGGGCACGGCCGACGGGGTACCGGTGGACGCGCTGCACGAAGCCGCGGCGGCGCTGCGGTCGGCGCCCGGAAGCCCGGAGGAGCTCGCCGACCATCTGACCGCCCGCTACCCGGCGGTGCTCGAGGCGGCGGCGCACGCCCGCGCGTACGCGACGGGCTTTCTCCGCCAACGCGACACCGGCTGGCAGACCGCAGCCGGTGAGCTACGGGCCTGGATCGACGCCGCCCGGACGCTGCCGGAACGCGAACAGAGACTCGCGCGGATCAAGGCCGCCCGCGCGTGGCTGAAGGCGACCGGCGCGCAGCTGCGCAACCAGCGCCTCGCTCCATTCGCGGCGCACTCGCAGCGGATCTGGGCGCAACTGCGCCAGGAGAGCAACGTCGAACTCGGGGCGATGACCCTCGAGGGCACCAACACCCGCCGGCGGGTGGTGTTCCCGGTCAGCGTCGACGGCGCGGACAACGGCACCGCGCTCGGGGTGATGAGCCAGGGCGAGATGCACGCCCTCGGGCTGGCGACGTTCCTGCCGCGCGGCTGCGCCCCGGAGAGCCCGTTCCGGTTCATCGTCGTCGACGACCCAGTCCAGAGCATGGACCCGGCCAAGGTGGACGGGCTGGCCCGGGTGCTCGCCGAACTGGCCGAGCAGCGGCAGGTGGTGGTCTTCACCCACGACACCCGGCTGCCCGACGCCCTCGCGCGCCTCGACCTCGGGAACTCTCGCATCGTGGAGGTGACCCGCGCCGAACGGTCGGTGGTGACCCTGCGGCCCGGCTCCGACCCGGTCACCCGCCACCTCGATGACGCGTACGCGCTGGCCCGCACCGAGGAGGTCGCCGCAGAGGTGCGCGGGCCGGTGGTGGCGGAGCTGTGTCGGTCGGCGATCGAGGCGGCCTGCCACCGGATCGTGTGGCGGCGCCGAGTGGCGCGGGGTGTGCCGCACGACAAGATCGAGGCGGCCGTCGTGGCCGCGTCCCGCCGGCTGACCACCACGGTCGCGTTGGCGCTGTTCGACGACGCCGACCGGGGCGGCGACGTGCTCGGGTACCTGGGCCGCCGGCACGGGTCGCGGGCGGTGGGCGCGTACAAGGCGTGCAAGGAGGGCGTGCACGGGGCGTACCTGTTCGACCTGCCGGAACTGGTCGCGGACGCCCGCCACCTCGCGGAGGCGCTGCGGCTCCACGCCGCTGCCGTGCCCGCGCCTCGGGACGGCGCGGAGGTCCGGTCGTGACCGCGTCGACGCCGCAGCGCCGCCTGGCGGCGGCCGACCAGATGCTGCGCGGCGCCGGCGAGCTCGGCGCGGCCGCGGTGACCGCCGGCTGGTGGCCCCGGGCGTGCGCCTGCCTGATCCGGCTCGCCCTCGAGGGCGGCATCGACGCGTACTGGCGGCGGACCCGGCCGGTGGTGGCCGCGTGCCGGCAGGGCCGGGCGAAGCAGCTGATGCTGCGCGGCCGCCTCGGACCCGGCGCCGCCGTCGCCCGACGGATCGCCTTCACCTGGGCGGCCCTGTCCGCCGCCGCCCACCACCACTGCTATGAGCTGGCGCCGACGGCCGCCGAGCTGCGTCGCCTGCACACCGAGGTGAGCGCCCTGCTCACCCACCTCGACGGAAGAACGGAACCTGAACGATGACGTACCCGCAGCCCGGACCCGACCGCACCCGCCCGCAGCCGGCGCTCCCCGGCGTCCCGGGCCCGTACCCGCCGGTCTCTGCCGTGCCGGGGCCCTATCCGCCGGTGTCCGCGCCTCCCGGCGGTTATCCGCCGGGCCCGGTCATGGCCTACCAGGCCGGCTACCCGCAGGGTCCGCAGCGGGTCACCGTGCAACCGGCGCTGACGTCGGGCATGGCGACGACGTCGCTGGTGCTCGGGATCCTCGGCGTGCTCGGCGGCTGGTGCCTGTTCGGGCTGCCCTGCATCCTGGCCGTCATCCTGGGCCACCTCGCCATGCGGGAGACCCGGGACGGCACGCGGTCGGGGCACGGCATGGCGGTCGCCGGCCTCGTCCTCGGGTACGTCTTCGTCGGCCCGATGATCCTCTTCACCGTCATGGTCTTCTTCGGCAGCGTGCTGAGCGCGGCCACCCCGACGCCCTGACCCGGGCGGAACAAGTACGACATCGGCCACCCGGCAACAGGCGCCATCAAGGTCGCCGGAAGGACAGGAAGCATGGCCCAGAAGAATCGCCTTCACTCCGTACCCGATCCGTCCCCTGAGCTGTCGCGCAGGCACGATGGTTTCGTCGTCACTGCCCGTTGGCACGCCCATGCCGGGTCGTCCGCCATCACCGGGCCGGACGAGGTCATCATCCGTGTCGCCGAGGACGCGGTGCCCGAGGTCCGGACCCGCGGCATCACCTCGGCGGTCCTGCACCGCACGGGCAGGCAGGTCGACGACATGGTGGCCGAGTTCCACGACCTGCCGAGCGTCGGCGCGTACCAGGTGATGGTTCGCCGCTACATCGAGCGACGCCTCGCCCAGTTGGCCCGGGCGCGGGGTGCGACCGCGGACGGCTTCGAAGCCGACCTTCTCGAGGTCTTCGAGGACCTGGCCGGCCGTGGGCACCGCGACCCGCTCGGGGCACTCGCCACGGCAACGGGTCGGTCGCGGCAGGCCCTTGAGCGCCTGCTCGACATGGCTCGTCGAACAGAGCCGGATCCCTATTAGGCAGCGCCGCGGCGCGGAACCTGCGCAGGCAGGTCGACGGGAATCGACACCTGCCGGACGAACACCTCCGGGCGTCTGCCCACCGGCCACCGAGTGTGGGAGACAGCCTGCCGGAGGAGTCCCTCAGAACCGACGGATTACACGATCAACGTTCAAAGATGAGGCACTACGCTGTGGCACCGTACTGGCGCCGACGAATACCTGACGACCGGGGAGACGATCCTGTGACTGACGTCGAGAACATCACTCTGGAGGCCGAACTCCTCGAGGAGGACGCCGAGCGTGAGATCGCGAATGCAGTGAGGGGCCGGCACGCGATTGCCCGCAAGTACGTGAAACGGGTGCGGAAGCGGAACCCCGACGCCACTCCTGCCGAGGTCATCACGATGCTTGAGCGGCACTACGTCACAGCGATCACTGTCGCCGGGGGCATCGTTACTGCCGGAGCGATTGCCGCTCAAATCGGGATCGCGCTGATCCCGGGCGGTGGCGCGGCTACGGCTGGGGCCAAGAGTGTGGGCGCCCACGTGGTGAGGAAGGCCGGCAAGGAGGCTGCGAAGAAGGCCGCCAAGGAGGCGGCGAAGAAGGCCGCGAAAGGCGCGGCGCTACACGCCGCGAAGAGAGGTGTCGCCGCCCTCCTCCCGGCTGGTGACGAGCAACTCCAGTTCGAGATCACCGCGATCTTCGCCCTGGCGATCGCCGACATTCACGGCATGGATCTTGACCGGGACCAGGCCCACGCTCTCGTCTACGGCCTGTCCAACGAACGCGTCAGTCAGAAGCAGATTGCAGCCATGGCAGCCGACCTCGCGAGCGCGTCAACGGACGGCATTGTCGGCGTCGGCCAGACCATCGCCTCCGGCCGCAAAGACTGGTCGCATTGGACCAACACTCTTGCCGACACCCTTCCAGGAGGCGCGGCACAAGACCTGGTCCGGACCGTTCAGACGGGTAAGTTGGAGGCCGTGCGCTCCGGCTTGAGCGGTAGGCAGCAGGCAGCGATCGAGTACGGCGTCGGCGCCCTTGCTGGCGGTGTCACTCGGTTCGTTTTTGGTCGCGAGGTCGTCGACGCGGCGAAGACGGCATTTGCCGAGGCGCCATCGGAGTTCCCAGATCACCTCGCAGTGCCGATCAATGTCACGGCGGAAGAAGAAGAGGACGAGCCGAATCGGGCGCTCGTGGCGCTCGAGGACGCGGCCAGGGCTACGGGCAGCTGGGTGGCGAGTGCAGCCGGCACCGTGACCCGACCCTTCCGAAGCGTCGACCTCGATGGCGATGGAGTTCCTGACGAACCTCAGGCGTTGACCGCCGTGAAGGGGGTCGGTGGGGCGATCGCCGGTGCGGCCGGGACCGTCGGCGAGGGGGTCGCGTCCCTGTTCAAGCGGAAGAAGCCAGGCAGGCTTGCCGCTGGTGAGCCGCGGGGAGAGATCGAGGCGGCCGAGGCGTCAGACGGCCAGTAGCTGGGAGGCACCCGCGCACCTATCCGGCACGGCTCCGAACGGCTTCGGCCAGGTAGGGTGCGTCTACACCGCCCAGGGCTTCGAGGACGAACGGTCGGTGTCATCATCGGCCCCGACCTGGTCGCTCGCGACGGCCGTTTGGTCACCCAGCGGTCCGAGTCAAAGGACGGCCAGCTGGAGACGGACGCGCGCCTTGCCGCCGTAATGGCGGCAAGGCGCGGACGCCATCACCGAGTACCGGCCAGTGTCAGCTGTCGGACGGGTCGCACTCGGGCTTGTAGCTCGTCTCGGCGCGGACCGGGGCCGCCTTCACGTCGGAGACCAGCTTGTCGACCGAGGCCCCGGCTGCCCGCAGCCGTACACCGGGCGCACCGTCGGCCTGCCACTTGGTCTTGGCCTCGGCGAGTGTCTGCGGCTTCCCCTCGAACTCACCAGCGCCGAGAACGCCCTGGTCGAAGGGGATGGTGTCGCCCGAACCGAGGCCCTCCCACGTACCCTTTTTCGGGTCGCTCGAGCACGGGTCGTCCATCCACTCGATGGCCTTGATGTAGGTGTGCCCCTTGTCGAGGCGGGACGAGTCCCTGAGCGCGAACTTGACCTCGCCGGTCCTGGCGTCGTTGTTGTTGAAGATCCAGCCGGCGGCGGACAAGTTGAACGTGGTCGGAGCCGCGTGCGGAGCGTCCGGCGCCGACCACAAGACCTTGTCCACCCGAAGTTTCACCGTGCGGCCGATCATGCCCTCGCCGCGCGCCAGCTCACCCTTGCTCGGCTTGAGCTTGACCTCGTCGAGGATCGTGACGACGAGCACGTGATCGGCATAGGTGGCCCAGTCGCTGGCGGTCTGGCTGGCCGTGCGGTCACGGCCGTCGCCCAGCAGGACATGTTCGGCTGCCTCGACCGGGGCTGCCTTGACCGGGGCTGCCGGCGGCGCGGCAGTCTCTGTCGTGGCGCACCCGGTGGTGGAGAGAATCAGCGCGCTGACCGCGACCGGCAGAGCGGCTACCCGCATACGTCGCATGACTTCCCCCATTAGTACGTGACGTTGATGAGGTGGGTGCTGTCCGAACCGAGATCGGACGGGAACTGGTCCTCATTGACCATACAGCCGAGTCGTGCGTCGCCCGGGTCAAGCCGCGGGGATGCGTCGTTGCCGTGAACCAGGCCGACGCCGTGCCCGGTCTCGTGGCACGCGATCGACCCGCCGTATCGCCGGAATCCGTCGGGCGACACGATCCGGATGTAGGTCTGATCGCATTCGTAGTACGCCGGGGCAGCGCCATTGCACCACGTGGCGCCCAGGATGCCCGAGGGCAGCGGCAGGTCGGCCTCCGCTTCCTGGTAGACGAGGTCGGTCTCGGCGTCGCCCGAGAAGACCGGCGAGGAGTCGTAGGTGAGCGCCAGGTCGGTGGGAACGTATTCGTTGAGGAGCATGGTCCGGAGGGCGTTGAAGTCGTCGGCTTCGAGCTCCCCCGGGTTGGCGCTGTCGGCGTACCAGTACACGTCGGCGTTGTCGGTGCGGCACACCTCGCCATCGGCCGGGCCCGAAGCACTCAGGCAGATCACGTCGTAGTTGGCTGTCGGCATCATTCCGTCGTACTCGTGGGTTGCTTGCGCCGGTCCCGATACCGCCACGACTGCGAGGACCAGGCCGGAAACCACGGTAGACCTGACGACATTTCGCATAGACGTTCCTCCCCGTTCAGGTTGCCGGAAA
Organism: Micromonospora sp. NPDC005806; assembly: GCF_042871425.1. NCBI lineage: Bacteria > Bacillati > Actinomycetota > Actinomycetes > Micromonosporales > Micromonosporaceae > Micromonospora > Micromonospora sp. NPDC005806. The sequence goes on from NZ_JBIAIL010000017.1 coordinate 111,313, forward strand.
CCTAGCATTCACCTCCCACGATGGCTGACCCCAGCGACAAAGCATTTACTAGCAACCCCCATCCCCTCGTTCCACATCGGACTGGGACGTAACGGGGGATCCGGAGAGAGGCCATCGCCGACGAAGACGCGACTCGTCACCACCACCGCCCTGGCAGCCACCGTCGCGACCAGCCGGCCGCGGGCCGGGATCACGGGGTCGCCCCGCCTAGCGCGGGACGTGCCGCCACGAGTAGGCCGAGCTGGGCGTCGGTTAGATTCGGGCAGCAGCCGGAGGTGTTGAACCCTTCTCAGGGAGTTTCTTGGATGAGCACGAGTCCGTCATCGAGGCCCTCCGTTCTCCCCGGCGCAACTGTCGGCGCTGCGTGGCCTGCGGTGGCGCCGGTTCCCCGGGCAGGCACGACACCGCCGGTCAGCCGTAGCGGCAGGCGCGCCGCGACGTACGCGCACCGCGGATCGTCCGGGATGGCGCCGGAGAACACCGGGGCCGCCTTCGAGCTCGCGATCGCCGAGGGCGCCGACGCATCGAGACCGACGTGCAGCTCAGCGCCGACGGGGAGCCGGTGATCATCCACGATGTGACCCTCCCCCGCACCACCGACGCCCGGCTGGCATTCGCCGACCGCGCACGCTGGAACGTGCACGACTTCACCCTCGCCGAGCTGAAGAAGCTTGACGCCGGGGGGTGGTACGACGCCGAATTCACCGGCCAGCACATCCTCACCTTCGACGAGCTGCTCGACCTGCTCGGCGGCCGGGTCGGCCTGAATCTTGAGCTGAAGTCACCCGCGGTCAATCCCGGGCTGGCGCAGGCGGTCGTCGCTCGGCTGCGCCGACGTCGCGACTGGATCGAGCCGGACGCCCACCCGCAGCCGCTGATCGTCGGGTCCTTCGATGAGCGGGCCCTCCGGGACTTCCACACGCAGCTGCCCGACGTCCCGGTCTCGCTGATCACCTACGACGTGCCGGCGGGCGGGAAGCTGACCGACCTCGCCGGGTGGATCTTCTCGGTCAACCCGGACATCCGCCGGCTGCGGCCCGACGACGCGGCCCGCGTCATCGGGGCGGGCCTGGCCCTGGTGCCGTGGACGGTCGACTCACCGGAGCTCTGGCGGTGGGCTCTGGACCTCGGCGTCGACGGCATGATCACCAACTACCCGTACGCGCTGAAGGAGATGCTGCACGGCCGCGACCCGGTGTCGGGCGTGGCGGGCGTGATCATCGAGGACATCAGCTACCACTCCCCCGGCGACGGACCGCGGTGGGCCGGCGAGCACGTCGTACTGCGCAACGTGTCCGACCGCCCGGTGGACGTCAGCGGCTGGTACCTGCACAACCAGGCGTCCGACCGGATCGTGGTGGGCGACGGCTATGTCATCCCGCCGGGCGGGCTGCTGCGGGTGCACACCGGCCCGGGCGACAACGACGCGACCACCTACCACATCGGGCGCGCCACTGCGGTCTGGAACAGCACCAACGGTGACTCCGCCGGGTTACACCGCGCCGACGGCACCATCGTCGACCTGTACGCGTACCTCGTCTGAGCCGACGGACCCGCCGAGCCGCCGACGAAGAGGGCCGGCTCCGTCGGAGCCGGCCCTCTTACTGAGGTGATGACGTGGTGGTCAGCTGACCGACTTGTTGTAACTCTGGATCGGGGCCTGCACGCTCGCCGCGGCGTCCTTCATAGCCTGGTCGGCCGGCTTGCTACCGACGATCGCCGCCTCCAGGCCGTCCTCGGACGCCTTGCGGGCCTGCGGCATCACGCCGAGCAGGCAGCCGGCCGACGCGACCGACGGCGGCAGTGCGTGCAGCTGGTCCACGGCGGTCTTGAACTGCGGGTACTGCGCCACCCAGTCCTTGTCGATCTGCTCGTCGAGCGCCTTGGCGTTGACCGGCACATATCCGGTGCCGGTGTGCCACTTGGCCTGCTGGGCCGGACTCACGGCGAACTTCACGAACTCCCAGGCGGCCCGCTTCTCCTTGTCGCTGTGCCCGACGCCGTTGATCCACAGCGAGGCGCCACCGATGATCGGTCCGCCCGTCGCCGAGCTGCTCGCCTTCGGGTACGGCGCGGTGAGCACGGTGAACTTGCCCTTGGCCGCCTCGACGTAGCCGCGCATGGCGCCGGTGGACTCCAGGTGCATCGCCACCGTGCCGGCCTTGAAGGCGGCCTGGGCGTCGTCGGTCTTGCGGCCGGTGTTCGTCGCGTAGCCGCCCTTGACCAGGTCCGCCCACCACTGCGCGACGCGCACGCCGGTCTCCTGGTCGAACTGCACCTTCGTGGCGTGGCCCTTGCGGCCGTTGCCGTTGTCGCAGTACTCCTTGCCGTCGGTGGCGATCAGCTGCTCCAGCAGCCAGCCGTAGATGGCGGCGCCGAAGCCGTACTGGACGGTCTTGCCGCTGGCGTCCTTGACGGTCAGCTTCTTCGCCATCTCCCCGATCTCGTCGAGGTTCTGCGGCGGCTTCGTCGGATCGAGGCCAGCCTTTACGAAGGCCTCCTTGTTCAGGTACAGCAGCGGGGTGGAGGTGTTGAACGGCATCGACTGGAGCTTGCCGTCGATCGAGTAGTAGTTGGCGATGTTCGGTTCGATGTCGCCCGCGTTGAACTTGTCCTTGTCGATGAACTTGTACATCGGCACGGTCTGCTTGGAGTCGACCATGAAGCGGGAGCCGATGTCGTAGATCTGCACCAGCGCGGGAGTGTTCTTCTGCTGCACCGAGGCCTTGTACTTGGCGATCGTCTCGTCGTAGTTGCCCTGGTAGATGGCCTTGACCTCGACCTTGCCACCGCTCTGGGCGTTGAAGTCGGCGACCAGCTTGTCGATCGCCTCGGCGTTGGCGCCCTTCATCCCGTGCCAGAACTCGATGGTGGTCTTGTCGGTGGCCTTCTCGAGCACCTCCGCGCCGGGCGCCTCGAGAGCGTCCTTGCCGGAATCGGTGCCGGACCCGGAGCCACCGCACGCCGTCAGCGCGGCGGCGGCTACCAGGGCGACGAATGCGCTCATGCTCCGGCGGAGCCTAGGTTGTCTCACGGATTCTGCTTCCTACTCGTTGCTCATAGTTGAGCAGTTCGGATGGTTCGCTCTCCGCTCGGTGGTGGCCGGGCTGGAGTCCTGGACCGGCAGTCTGGTCCGGTGGCGATCGGTCCGGTCCTGCAGGATCTGCTTCACCTTGTGGTGTGGGGTGTGCAGGGCGATGTCGGGGTCGCCTGCTCTTTGCAGGATGTTGATCGCGGCGTTCACGTCGGCCTGCCACACCACCCCGCACGAGGTGCAGTGAAGCCGGTCCCCGTTGCGTCGGCCGAGCCGGCCGCAGCGGTGACAGGTTTGTGAGGTGTAGGCGGCGTTGACGGGAACGAGTGCAGAACCTCTGCGCTCCGACACGTTTGCCAGGGCCTCGGCGGTGACTCCTTTGGTCCACGCGGCGAGGCGCCGGTTGGTGTTCTTAGGAAGCTTTTTGCGGCTGGTGAAGCGTTTGGTGAGGTCTTCGGCGATGACGGTCGAGGCCTTGTCGACAACCTCGTGCACGGCGGTGAAAATCTCCGTACGCACCCGCGCCCGATGCCGGGCGGCCTGCCGGTCCCGCTTCACACTGCCGAGGTTGTTGACCTTGATCCGGCGCGCTTTCGCGTGGTCACCCCGCAGTGTGGCGGTGTTCGCGATCGAGCGCAGCTTCGCCCGCCGCCGGTTGCGTTCCTTCAACCGGTCCGACTCGGCGGTCAACAGCTCACCGAGCCGTGCACCGTGGGGCCGGCCGTCCGAGTCGGTCAGGGCTTCCGTGTAACCCTTGTCCACGCCAATCATGCGGTCGCCGCAAGGCCGCTGCGACGACCGCAGCTGGGATGCGTCGATCTGGTAATGCACCTCGACCCGGCCGCCGCGCAGGATTAGGCGCAACGTGCCCGTCGGCGCCACCGTCGTCGACAGCGGGATCCTGACCATCTTGCGACGTTCCCGGCCCGGGACCGCCAGCCACAACCGGCCCCGCCCGTCAACGAGCGTGTTGTGCTGGTCGGCGCGCACCACAATCTGATCATGCGTGCGGTTACGGCCACGCCTCCAGCTCTTGCGCATCTGCCCAGCCAGGAACGGGTCACTGGCCCACTGATCGGCCCGCAACGCGGTGAACATCCGCTTCCGCTCGGCCGGATCCGTGATGCGTCGGCTGATCGCCCGCCGCACCTGCACCTTGGCGGCCGCCAGGTTCGCGGCGATGTCGGCCATGGCGTCGCGGAGGGTTTCCTTCCACGCGTTCGCCAGCACGCCGAACCGGATGTGCGTGCCATTGGCCAGCCACCGGTCCCGCACCTGCCGGTCTGTCAACCCGGACCCGGCACCGTTGATTGAGCCGTAGCGCTGCCACACCTCACTACGCACGAGGCCCAACCGGCGGGCCTGCTCCACCAGGGCGGCGTACTTGCCCGGATTCAGTCGCGCCGAGTAGGCGATCCGGGTGACCTTCACCGATCACCCTCCATGGTCAAGTCCGCCCCCTTCAGCGCAGCGCGCCGGCGGTGAGGCCGCGGACGATGTAGCGCTGACCGAAGAGCACGACGGCCAGCGTGGGAAGCAGGGACAGCGCGACGCCCGCGAGGACGAGGCCCGGTTGCGCCACCTCGGCGTCGTTGAGCTGGGAGATGCCGATCTGCAGCGTCTGGTACTCGGAGTCGCGGATCAGGATCAGCGGCCAGAAGTACTGGTTCCACGCCGAGAGGAAGACGTAGACCCCGACCGCCGCGATCGAGGGCTTGGACAGGGGCACGATGACCCGCCACAACAGGCGCCAGTGGCCGCACCCGTCGATCACCGCGGCGTCCCGCAACTCGGTCGGGAACTGCAGGAAGGCCTGCCGCAGCAGGAACGTGCCGAACGCGGAGGCCAGGAAGGGCAGCACGAGACCGAGGTAGGTCAACCCACCCCGCGCCAGACCCCAACCGGAGATGGCCAGGTAGTTGGGGATGATGATCGCTTCCCACGGCACCATGAGGGTGGCGAGGAACAGACCGAACGTCACCGCCTTCGCCGGCAGGCGAAGGAACGCGAAGGCGTACGCGGCCAGGATGCTCGTGACGATCTGGGCCACCGTGATGACCCCGGCCTGAATGGCCGAGTTGACGTAGAAGCGACCGAGCGGCACCGAGCGGAAGACGTCGCTGATGTTCTGCCAGTAGAGCTCGTGCGGCACCAGCGCCGGCGGGTAGGTCGCCAGGTCACCGGGCCCCATCACGGCACCGACGAAGCCGTAGTAGATGGGGAACAGGACCGGGATCGCGGCCAGGCCGAGCACGACGTAGACGGCGACCTGCCCGAAACTGAACTTCTTCATCGATAGTGGACCCGCCGCTCGAGGACGCCGAACTGGACAGCCGTACAGCCGAGCATGACGATCAGCAGCACGACGGCCTGAGCGCTGGCTGATCCGAAGTCGGAGGACCCGAAGGCGAACGCCTTCTCGTAGATCGAGTAGACCAGCGTCGTAGTGGCCTGGTCCGGGCCGCCCTTGGTCAGGATGTGGATCTGCCCGAAGCTCTGCAACGCGTGGATGGTGGAGACCACGACGAGGAAGAACAGCTGTGGGGAGAGCAGCGGCACGGTGATCCGGGACGCCAGCCGCCAGCCGGTCGCACCGTCCAGCCGCGCCGCCTCGACCACCTCGGGCGAGATGGCCGCGACGCCGGCGGAAAGCACGAGGACGTTGTAGCCGAAGTTCATCCACACCGTCGCGGCGCAGACGGCGGGCAGCGCGATCGACGGGTCGGTGAGCCAGTTGACCCGGTCGATCCCGAGGGATCCGAGCAGGCCGTTCGCGACGCCGATCGCCGGGTTGTAGATGACGGCGAAGACGACCGACGCGGTCGCCACCGAGAACGCGAACGGCAGCGCAAACGCGGTGCGCAACACCCGTACGCCGCGGATTCGCGCCTCCAGCAGCAGCACCACGAAGAGCGCGCCCAGGACGGCCGGCACCACGGACAACAGCGTGAACAGGCCCGTCGTGGCCAGTACCTTGCCGAACTCGGCGGACAGCATCTCCCGGTAGTGCTCCGCACCGACGTACACCGACGGGGCGCCGAAGAGGTCGTTGCCATGCACGGACAGGTACAGGGTCCGCCCCAGCGGCCAGAACACGAACAGCGCGAAGACCACGACCGACGGCAGCAGCAGCAGCCACCCGAGACCCGATTCGGTGAAGCGCGCCGGCTCCCCTCGTCGGACGGTGGAGCGGGTGGACTCTGTGGTCGGCGCGCGGACATCCCGTGGGGCGCTGACAGTGCGAGGGGGAGGCACGGCAGCACAGTACCAACGGCATGGGCCGAAAGAAATCCTTCGGCGCAGGACCCCGGAGCTGGAAGTTCCTTCCAGGAGTGGACGGCCTCCCCGCTCTCCTCTGGGGCGACTCGAATCGACACCGGCCGTGATCTCTGGGCCTCCCATCCCTTGTAGAGGGCGTTCTACGAGGTTGCGCCGTGAGGCGTGGCGAGCAGGCGCCGTGAATCGTGCCGGACGGACTGTGGCAGCGCATCGAGCCGTTACTGCCCAAACCTGAGCGCAACCCGTCCGGGGCGTAAGCGGATCTCGGACCGGCAGGTGCTGTGCGCGATCCTGTTCGTGCTGAACACCGGCCTCCAATGGGAGCTCCTGCCACAGGAGCTGGGGTTCGGGTCCGGGATGACCTGCTGGCGGCGGCTGGCGGAGTGGATCCGGGCCCGGACACTCCGGACATGCCCGGTCTCGAAGTCTTGCCAGAGGCCGCAGCGGACGTGGACGTCCAGATCCCGTGGGACGAGGTTGCTCGCCGTTCGCCATACCACGGGAGGCCGTGAACGTCCCCGGCTAGGTCGGCCCAGCCGTCGCGACGGCGTCGGTCGAGGGCCGGCGCTGACGTCGGGCATGGCGACGGCGTCGTTGGTGCGCGGGATCCTCGGGGTGCTCGGCGGCTGCTGCCTGTTCGGGCTGCCTTGCATCCTGGCGGTCATCCTCGGCCACCTCGCCATGCGGGAGACCCGGGACGGCACGAGGTCCGGGCATGGCATGGCCGTCGCCGGCCTCGTCCTGGGTTACATCTTCGTCGGCCCGATGATCGCCTTCACCGTCATGGTCTTCTTCGGCAGCGTCCTGACCGCCGCCACCCCCACCCCCTGAACAGGGCCCGCTCCGCCCAGGTCGGATCCACCGCAACAGGCGCCACGAGGTGCCGGAAAGACAGGAACACCATGCCCCAGGAAACCCCCGATCGCGACCGGTTCGTCGAGCTGTCCCGCCAGGCCGGCGGCTGCTTCATCACGGCCCGCTGGGGCAACGACAGCGAGACGGCGGGCATCACCGGACCGGACGAGGTAGTCATCCGCCTCGCCGACAACGCGGACCCAGAAATCCGGTCACACGGCCTCACGTCGGCGGTGTTTCACCAGCTGGGCCGGCAGGTCGACGACATCGTGGCCGAGTTCCACGACATGCGGAGCGTCGGGGCGTACCAGGTGATGGTGCGCCGCTACATCGAGGGCCGGCTCGCCGAGCTGGCCCAGGGACGGGGCGCGACAGCGGACGGGTTCGAGTCCGATCTGCTGGCGGTGTTCGAGGACCTGGCAGGTCGCAGACACACCGACCCGGTCGGTGCGCTCGCCACCGCGACCGGCAGGTCCCGGGCGGACCTCGATCAGCTCCTCGACGTGGCCCGTCAATAACACCATTCAGCACCGGCAGGACCGCGTCGCCAGCTGACCGCCGGGCCGAGGCGTGTGTATAGCGCAGGCGGTCCTCGGCCCTGCGGTTGCCGGGACGCCCCGGGCCACGGTCGTTCGGGCATCGGCAAGGCTCGACGTGCACGTCCAGTGGCTGCGCTGGCAGGCGGGTCAAAGCATGTTGCCGGCCTCCGCTCGCCGGGTGCCCCCGCCTGAGTCCGCCGATCAGCCGTCGTAGCTGAGTCCGTGCCCGAAGGGGTAGAGGGCACCCGACCCGTCCGCGCGCGGGATCGTGACGGGCAGCTTGCCGACGGGGTTGACCTCCCCGAACATCACGCGGGTCAGCGACTCCATCTGGGCGGCCGTGTAGCCGTAAGTGGCAAGGTAGGTGGGCGCCTCGGTGAGGTACGAGATGTCGTAGGGGTTGCGCATCCCCGAAACGACGACCGGCTTGCCCGTCGCGAGCAGCGCCTTGACCAGGGCCTGTTGAGCGGCGGCCGATGCGGTGGGCAGCCCGGTGGTGGCGCTGACGCTGGCCGCGTTCATCGTGGATACCACCACGAGGTCGCTGTTCGCGGCTTGGGCGACCACCTGGTTGATCGTGGCCTGGCTGGGCGTCGTGCCCGTCTCCCTGACCGTGACGGTCTGTCCGCGTTGGCCAATCGCGTTGCCGAGCGTGCCCGTCGTGGTCACGCCCCAGCCGGTCACCAGAACGTTCCGCGGGTCATGAGTTAACGGCAGCACGCCGGCATCGTTTTTCACGAGCGTCGTGGTGTGATCCGTGATGACTTGTGCGTCGGCGAGGTGGTCCGGCGCGCCAACGACCTTCTCCGCCAGGTCGACATCGACGAACGGATCGGCGAACAGACCCCTCTTCATCTTCAGGCGCAGGATCCGGTAGACGGACTCGTCGAGGCGCCGTGTGGAGATCTCGCCGCTGCGGATCGCGTCGAGCACCGCGTTGTAGGCGACATCCATCTGCGGCGCCAGCACGAGCTGGTCGGCTCCGGCCTTGAACGCCTCGACCGGCGCGATGTTCGGCGGGTACGTGCTCGTCGCCCCGCCCATGTCGAGGGCGTCGGTGACGATGAGCCCGTCGTAGTCGAGTTCCTCGCGGAGCAGCCCGGTGAGGATGGATTTGGACATCGTCGCCGGTGCGCCGCTGGGATCAACCGACCGGAGCACGACGTGCGCGGTCATGATCGTGTCGACGCCTTCGTCGATGGCCGCCCGGAACGGCGGCAGGTCAATCGCCTCGAGCTGCTCGCGGGTGTGGGTGACCTCTGGCAGGCCGAAGTGGCTGTCCACGGCGGTATCGCCGTGCCCCGGGAAGTGCTTGGCAACCGTGGCCACACCGCCGTCGTGGTAGCCGTCCACTTGGGCGGCCACCATGCCGGAGACCAGGGCGGGGTCCTCACCGACCGACCGCACACCGATGACGGGGTTGGCGGGGTTGACGTTCACGTCGGCGACGGGTGCGTAATTCTGGTTGATCCCGACGGCCGCCAGTTCGGTGCCGATCACCTCGGCTGAGCGGTGTGCGTCCGCCGTCGATCGTCCCGCGCCGAGGGCCATGTTGCCGGGCATCGCAGTGGCCGGTGCGACGAGCCGGAAAACGACCGCGCCGCCTTCCTGGTCGGTGGAGATGAGCAACGGAATCGGTTGCCGCTGGCTGACGGCGGCCGCCTGTAGCCCGTTGGACAGCGTGGCGATCTGCCGCGGGTTCTGCACGTTGTCGGGCCCGCGCCTGGAGTCGTAGTAGATGACCCCGCCCGGCTTGTACTTGTCGATGACCTGGGCCGGAGTGTCCACACCGTACAGCGCCTGGTTTCTCGCCGCCATGGCCGGGGACACCGAGTTGGCGTCCTGGCCGTACACCTCGACGACGAACAGCTGCCCAACCTTCTCCTGCAGTGTCATGTGCTGAAGCCTGCTGATGATCTTGCCGCGGAGCGTCGCGTCGTCCGAATACCCGGGCCAATCACGGTCTGCCGCGCCGATAGGGACCTCCCCCGCAGCGACCGACCGCACCGCCGTGGACGACAGAAGCGCCCCAACCGAGACAACGGCGACGCAGACTCGAAGACCGAACCGATGGCGCATGCCAACCTCCGGAGGGGCGACCAGTGTGACCAACGTCACTGTAAGCGAACTTAACTGTGAGCGATAGATCTACCTGCCGGGTCTACGGCGCCGTTGCGTTGTGGGATCGGAAGACGCGTCAAGCCCGTGTCGGGTGGGCGATCAGATCGCTTGGGCGAGTTCGGCAAACGCCGCTGCGACCCGCATAGCGGGCGGGGTGTCGATGCGAGGGCAGACGTCTTGACTGACGAGCTTCAGACCGCCAGCGCGCCACGGAAGGCGACGCATTCCGACGTGACGAAGAGGTCACCGAGCAGGAGGACCCGGTGCCGGGCTACCACTGGGCCGAGGTCACGACGCAGGCGTCGAGCTCCTCAATCGCTGCTGCCGCCGCTCGAGCCATCACGCCGCTCGGCTCGCCTGCCCGCTATCGCTTGTGCGACGGAGCCGGCGATGATGGCGAGGGTGACGGCGACGGCGGCGGGCCCTCGGTCGAGTTGCTGGATGCGGCCCATGCGGAACCAACCATCCACGCGAAGGCGACGGCAAGGATCACGATCGCTCCCCGCAGCGCCGCCCAAAAGGCCTTCAACAGCGCGGGTACGAGCGCCTTGGCTTTCTTGTAGTCCGACCAGGCCCGGTGAGCAACCTGGTATGCCCGGCCGGCCGCGAACCCGATCCCAACACTCATGATTACTAGAACGGCCACGCTCGTAGTCATCCACTCACATTTGCATGATGCATTGCTGATAGTCACTGGACCGAAACAGCAGCAGCGCTGACGGGTAGCCGACACCTGCAGGTAAACGACAGCACCCTGCCTCGGAACGTCGCATCGTCGAGTCAATCCAACGTCAACCAGCCCCATCAAGGGGTGTCTGCCACTGTCGACCGCTGTCCGCCGTATCATCGGGCCCGGATCGGGCACGAGTGCTGGCTACACTGTCGCGAATGTCAGTCAGTTATCCGATGTTCCTCGTCATCGTCGGCGGCATGCTCTTTGCCGGGGTTTTCGCGATACCTAGCGGCATTCTCGCCATCCGCTTCGGCGTCGCCCGCGGCATCAAGGTCATCGGTACGATGATCATGCCGGTGGTGGGACTCGGCGGGGGCGCCGGACTGCTGTGGGTGAACCCCGTCGAAGGTGAATACAAGGTGGGGATCTGGTTCCTTCTCCTGGGTGTGCTCGGACCCTTCGCCGCCGTCTATGACCTGCGCCGCGTGTTCGAACACCGGCGGCGGGCGCGAGCCGAGGCGGAGCGCGCGGCGCGGCGCCCGTCCTACGAACTGAGCAAGATAAGACTGCCACCCATGGACTGACTGATAGGTCGGCAGGTCGCTGGTGGAATGGATCCTGGGCGCAGATGGCGCGGCGGGACATCTGCCTGATGTCCGACGGTCGGGCGTCGGGCTGGTGACCGGCGTCGGCTTGCGCTCAGCTCCTCCGTTTCAGCTCTCCGGCGACCCCCGGTTTGTAGGTTGGCGGGGAGAGCCCAGTTCCAGTGCCTCCGCTCCCCGGTGCGGCGTGCCAGAGGAGGCAGACGCGGTGACGTCCAGTCCGCTACCCCGGATCCTTCGCCGGCGCGGCGAGCCCGACTATCCGACGTTCCTTGAGCTCTTCTTCGACCTGGTCTACATCTTCATGCTCTCCAGGCTGTCGGCGGGGCTGGCCGAGGACCTCACCGTCCGGGGCGCCGCCCAGACCGCCGTCCTACTGATGGCCGCCTGGTGGGTCTGGGTACTGACCGCATGGCTCACCGACCTGTTCAACCCGCGGCTGCCGGTCATCCAGGCCACCGTCCTGGCGGTCATGTTCGGCACCCTGCTGATGGCGATCGCGGTGCCGCAGGCCTTCGCCGACTACGGCTGGCTACTCGTCGCGGCGTACTTCGGCATCCATCTCGTCCGGGACGCCGTCCTCATCCCCGGTACCCGGGTGAACCGCCCGATCCAGGCCAGGAGCATCCGGGTCTTCTTCTGGTTCGGCGTCACCGCGGTGCCGTGGGTGGCCGGGGCGCTCGTGCACGGAACGGCCCGGCTGCTGCTCTGGTCGGTCGCGGTGGCGGTCGACCTCGGGTCGGCCCGGATCGGCTGGCCGACGCCGAAACTTGGTCGCACCGAACTCGCCAGTCAGATCTTCACCGGTGCCCACCTGTCCGAGCGGCATCGAGAGATCTTCATCATCTCGCTCGGCGAGCTGATCCTGAGCGCCGGCATGGGGCTGGCCGACAGCGGCTTCCAGGCCGGCCGAGTGGCCGCGAGCGCCATCGCGTTCGCCAGCGCTGTCGTGCTCTTCCAGCTCTACTTCCACCGGGTGCGGCAGCTCCTGGCACCGCCCGCCGTCACGGTGGTGGAGCGGGTTCGGCCCGGCACCTCCACCTCGTACAGCCACCTGGTGATGGTCGCCGGGGTGCTGGTGGTCTCGACCAGCGTCTCGCTGGTCATCGACCGGCCGTTCAGTGCGGCGCCAACCGCCTGGATCGCCACCATCCTCGGCGGGCCGGCTCTGTTCCTGCTCGGGAGTTGCCTGTTCGACGCCGTGCTCACCGGACGGGTCCTCTGGTCCCGGGCGCTGGGGATCGTGGTGCTGTGCGCCATCGCGCCCGCGATGGCACTGCTTCCGCCGCTGGCCATCCTGGTCGTGGCGAATCTGATCCTGCTGCTCATCCTGGTCTGGGAGACGCTGCCCGCACACTCGCGGCTGGCCCGGGTCACCGTGCCGACCGGGTGAGGGTCACCCGAGCGCCGGTGGCATCGGCGCGCGGGCGTGGAGGTGCGTGCTCACCAGGTTCGCCGCGGCGATCAGGGCCAGGATGCTCATGGCGAGCAGCGCGACCACGACCGGCGGCAGCAGGTGGGCGGCCGGCGCCACGCCGGCCAGCAGGACCAGCCCGGCCAGCCGGGACCGGGAGACCCGACCGAAGACCGTGTAGTCGAGCACGCCGCGGCCGACCAGGAACAACGCCGGTCCGCCGAGGATGACCGCAGCCCACGAGGGCGGCGTCTCCCCGAAGGGACGCATCACGACGAGGTGGCTCGTGACCGCCATGCCGCCGATGCCCGCCACCATGATCAAATGAGTGACCGCGGCAGACTGCGTGAGCAGCGACGGGTTCGTCGATCGCGCGATGGCCTCGGTCAGCAGCTCGCCGGCCCGGTAGATGTAGATCCGCCAGGTCAGCACCACGATCGTGAAGACCACCACGAGCGCCCGGGCCCGGTCCATCGTGTAGTCGCTCACGCTGAAGGTCGTCCCGATCACGAAGATGGACGCGCCGAGCGCGATGATGACGAACTGCCGATACCGTTCGGCCACCCGCTCGCCGACCAGCCGCCACTCCTGCGGCTGCGATCGCCCCCGCCTCGGCACCGGCCAGCCGAGCGAGGCGGCAGCGTACTCCAGGCCGACAGTCGCCGCCCAGAGCATCAGGCGGGTGGGGCCGGCGGCCAGCCCGCCGCCGATCCAGCCGACTGCGGCGATGGTGTACCAGAACAAGATGCGGCCGCTGCGGAGCGGCTCGCTCGTACTCGGCCGGAGCAGCAGGTAGTAGATGCTCGACCCGAGGTGGATGGTCAGGTAGGTGACCGCGAAGAGCAGGCCGCGCCCGTCGTACGCGTCGGGTGCCGCGGCCGCCAGCAGCAGGCTGGCGGCCGCCACCCCGATGTAGTGCACCTGGACCGCGGGCCGCGCCAGGTCGAGGGTGTCGGCGGCCCACGTGGTCAGCGCCCAGACCAGGGTGAACGCGAGCAGCAGGACCAGCGTCTCCCCGACGCCGGTCCAGCTCACGTCGGCAGCGAGCGTCTTGACCAGGGAGATCATCGCAAAGACGAAAACCAGGTCGAAGAAGAGTTCCAAGAACGCCGGGCGGCCGGGATCCCGTTGGGCTGAGGCCGCCGCATCGGCGCCGCCTTCCCTCACCATCGACGTCCTCCGGGCCCGCCCCACCGTCCTCGCCTGATGACACACTACGGGCACCGGCCCGACCGCAGGCTCGCGATCGCCCTCATCCAGCGGGAGACCTACGTCGACCCGCTGCCGAGGGTGGTCCTGGTCGGACCGGCTGAGGTGCTGGGGAACGGAGTCACGCCCCGGGTCAACGAAGGTCCTGGTGATGCCGACGCTGCCGCACGGTGCAAACCGTGACCGCAGCGCCGGCTTCGCTCAGCTGACCCGATGGCTCACCAGATGATCACGGCGACCACCGCACTGACCACCAGTCCCGTGACCACGGGCAGGAACAGCTTGCGGGCGAGGTCGACCACCGACACCCCGCAGAAGGTGGCAACCGCGATCAGCGAGGACCAGATGACCAGCGTGCCGCCTCCGGTCCACGAAGCGCCGTTCTGCGCGATGGCGGCGAGCGTGGCGGTGTCGACTCCGGCGTGCGGGCTGAGGGCCTCCGACAGGGAGCCGGTGAGCGGCAGTCCTGCCCAACCTGATCCGTCGAGTCCGACCGTCATGCCAGCGAGCAGGACGGCGAAGATGATGACGAATGGGTTGTTCGGGATGTGCTGCTCGACGCTGCGGATCGCGTCGAACAGGAATCCCGGTGCCGTCGTGCCCTCTGCCAGCCCCATGATGCGGCCGGAGAAATCCGAGATACCGATGAAGACGAACCCGGCGATGGGGATGACGACCCCCATCGCCTTGAACGCGAAGGAGAGGCCCTCGACGATGTGCTCGGCGCAGCTCTCCAGGGAGCGGACCCGGTCGCTGGTCACGGCCACGGCGAGGAGCAGCAGCGCCGCCAGACCCCCGACCAGCGGGGCCCCGGCTCCGTCGTCGACCGACACCAGGTGGGTGAATCGGCCGAGCAGCATGTAGACGAGCAGCGCGCCGAAGGCGACGGGGACCAGGACGGCGAACAGCTTCGCCCGGCGGTCGTGTCGGCGCTGGTCGGAAGAGTCGTCGTCGAGCACGGCGTCGGTGACTGCCGGTCCCCCGTCGTCCAGTGCCTCCCGCGGTGGCTGCTTCGTGGCCAGGCCGTGGCGGAGTTGTTCGGACGTGCCGCCCGAACCGCCGCCTGCGGCCACCCCTGCAGGGATGAGTTCGGCGGGCTGCGCCACGCTCGCCGACATCTCGGGGCCGGGATCGGCCGCCGCCAGGCTCGGCCGGCGGCGACGCACCGTCATCAGATAGCTCATCGACAGCGCGACAATCCCGACGATCCACGACAGGACCAGGGCCCGGTCGGCGATCAGGTCGGCGGACACCTTGGCTCCGCTGGCGGAGAGGGCGGGCGCGACACCGATGACGTAGTCGGAGGCCAGAGCCATGCCCTGTCCGGCGATGGCGATCGCGATCGCGCCGGCCATCGGGGACAGCCCTGCTCGGATCGCGGCCGGGAGCAGGATCGCCGCGATCAACGCGAGGGTCGGCGTGGGCCAGAAGAACAGCGCGAAGACGTACGTGACGACGAACAGGACGAGGTACGCGATCGGCCCGTTCACCATCAGCCGGCGAAACGGCGCCACCATCCGGTGTTCGGCCCCGATGGCTCGCAACGCGGCGAGCATGGCGGTGACGAGCGCGATGATGAGGAAGATGTTGAACAGCTCCGAGGCGGCCACCAGGCTGGCCCGGAACACCGACGCCACTCCTCCGGGCACGCTGCCGGTGAAGGTCACGGCGGTGAGGAAGGTCGCGACGATGGCCGGCACGACGACGTTCTTCCGAGCGACCATGACGATGATCAGTGAGGCCAGACCGGCCAGATACACCCAGTGCGCTGGCGTCATTTCCATGGTTGTCTCCTAGCTCGCTTGCTCGGAGTGGCTGAGGGGTGTGGCCGCGACGGTGGTCGCGGCGGCGCGAGCGCGTACGGCTCCGGCCAGTGGCAGCAGATGCTCCTGCGCCATCGTGCGCCCGTACTCGCGTAGCGGGCCGGTGCCCACGCTGTTGATCGGGATCGAGACGACGCGGTCCCGGAACAGGACGACGTCGACGTCGGGCAGCAGGGCGGACAGTCCGAACGCCAACGGGAGTCCGTTCTCGAAGATCTCCGCGGCGTGGCTGCTGCCCACCAGGACATTGAGTCCGCGGGCGGCCGCACTCGCCACCACGGCCGAGTCCGGGGCAGCCGCGCTGATGCTGAAGATGACCGTGGAGATGGCCCGGTGTTCGGCGAGCAACTGGGCGAGTTGTTTCTCGCCGAACCCGGTGTGCGGGAAGGCGTGCAGGACGACCTCACCGAGCGGATCGTCGAGAGCGCCCGCGAGCACCCGCATCCCCGGGGCCGTGGCGCTGTCCACCAGATCGGCGCACTGCCGGGCGGCCCGTTCGCCGTCCAAGATGCGCATGTCCAGGGCCCGCTCCAGGCCGGTGTTGAGCCGGGAGAGCACGTCACCGACCGTGGTGACGCCCGGCAGCGGCCGGCCGACCATGACGACCAGCCCATGCACGCCGTCATATGCGGGGTTGACGTAGAAGGGACGGTGGCCGTGCAGGTGGGCCATGCCGGGGTGCAGCCCGTGGAAGGCCTCGTGGCATTCCAGCACCGCGACCCCGTAGAGCGACAGGTAGTCGGCGAGCGCCACCCCGCCGGAGCTCGCCGCGTCCGCGATCGGGTGGTGCGCCACGATCGCGTCCACGCCGCTGGCGTAGGCGAGTTCGATGTGATGTTCGGTGATGGTCATGGCGACCGCGAGCCGCCGCACGGGTCTGTCGGAGTCCCCCCAGACCAGGCCGGGTCGCTCGGTGACCGCCTTGCCGGGTATTCCCGAGTCCTTGCTGATCACCCACGGGTTACGGCCCCCGTCGGCGCTGGTGATCCGGCCGCCGGTCAACCCGTCGAGGGCCACGACCACATCGGCCACGGTCGGACCGGCCTGCGATACGTTCGTCACGCGTTTCGTCCGCCTTCCGTTGACGCCAGTGCGACACGCACTGGACCTGGTGCGGCGGAAGCAAAAAAGCTGCCACCGCTCGGATTCGGCGGTGTGCGCGACTACGCGCAGACCGCCAACCGCCATCGGCGACAGCTGTCGGGCTCTTCCGGGACGGAAGCTCCCTCGACCGTTCGTCGGCTCTGCAACACGACGTCCTCGTCGGCCCGTACCTGCGGGAACAGCGCCTCAGAGGTGTGTGATATATATCGGCGCTCGCCGCCGGCTGTCAAGGTCTCGACCGGCCCCGGCGACGCTCACTAGAGTCGCGCCATGGATCGCTCGGGCAGCACACCGCATCGGACCCCTGGAGAGCTCAAGCAGGAGATCCTGCGCGTCTACAACGCCGTGAACCAGGGCATCGCGGGCGTCGGTGTGAGCCGCCAGCGGGTGGACCTCCTGGATGACCGGATTCTCATCCTCGCCCAGCACCAGCGCGTCAGGGCGCTCGCGACGCTGGACCCCACGCACCGCGACATCACCCGCGAGGTGGACGTGGCGCTGCTGGACGAGGGCAAGCGGCGGCTGGCCCAGGAGTTCCGGGACAAGATCGGGCTTGCGGTACGCGTCGTCCTCAAGGACTACGACCCGGCCACCGAGATCGCCGCGACGGTGGTGGTCCTCGACGCTCCGCTGGCCCTCGACGAGTCCCGGCGCCACCAGTAGGTCCGCGCCGGGCGTCGCCGCTGAGGTGCCGTCGGCGGCGGCACAACAGCGACGGCGTGACTGGCCGGCTACTCGCCCAACCCGAGTTCCGCGGCGTGCTTCGCGAACGCCTCCAGCGCGGCGGCGCCGACCGCCTTGTCCTGCTCGCCGTTGCCGCCGCTGACCCCGACGGCGCCGACGATCTGGCCGTCGTACTCGATGGGGAATCCACCGACGAAGATGGCGAACTTCCCGGGGTGCATGTGGCTGATCCCAAACGCCTCGTTGCCGGGCAGCGCCGGGCCGTTCGGCGGCTCAGTGAACTTGTGGGTCGCCCGCTCATGACCGGCCGCGGTGAACGCCTTGGCCATCGCGATCTCGACCCCGGTGAGCCGTGCACCGGGCATCCGGTGCAGCGCGAGCACGTGGCCGCCGTCGTCGCAGACGCAGATCGTCTGCTTGACTCCGATCTCCTCCGCCTTCGCGCGAGCTGCGGCGAGCATGGGGAGCGCGTCGTCGAGCGTGATTCGGTAGACCCTGTGCACGTTGCCTCCTCTGCCCCACTACCGGGCGGTCCGTGCGACCAGCCTGCCCGGGCGTGCAGACCGCAAACAATGGCTAGACTGCCGCGACGCGGCGGGGGAAGCTTGTGCAACCTGTCCAAGGAGTTGTCATGACAATCCCATCTCCGACGGCTTCCGACGACCTGCCCGCTGCCCCAGATCCGCGGCACCTGACGGTGGGCCGGCTGCTGCAGGAACTGCTGCTGCACCCGGCGCGTACGGCGGCGTCCGCCGACATGCTCGACACCGCGGTCACCTGGTGTCTACCGTGGGATGAGGCCCAGGCCAACGCCGATGCCCTGTCTGGAATTGTGGTCCATGCCCGGGCCGACCAGGTCCGACCGGAGTTGCTGCCCGGTCTCGGCCGGCGCGACGCCGCCGCCGTGGTGATCGCCGGCCCGGCCGATGATCTTCCTGACCTCAGCTGCGGCCTGCCGGTGATCCACGTCGGCGCGCATGTGGCGTTCAGCCACCTCAGTCAGCTGGTGGCGGAGCTCGTCCTGGCCCGGGACACGCACGTCCTGCGCTACGGCCTGCGGGTGCACCGCTCGCTGGTGGAGCTGCTGTACCGCGGGGCCGGGTTGGCCGCGCTCGGGCAGCAGATGGCCCGGTTGTCCGGCTGCGCGGCGGCGATCCTCGACCCGCAGTACCGGATCCTGGCGTTCGAACGCAGCCGCGACCGCGTGTTCGAGGCGGCGGCGGTCGCGGACGCGCTACGCGAGCAGGCGTCCGGCCAGGCACCCGACGGTGTTGCGGCGGGACCCGTGGCTTCCGCACATGCGCACGCCGGGCCCCAGGTCCGCCGGCTGATCATCGACGGGATCAGCGCGACGTGCGTGCTCAACCCGATCCTGCTCGGGGGCCGCCACGACGGCTGGGTGGTCATCGTGGAGTCGGCCGACCCGCCGCGCCCGCACGACCTCGCGCAGCACCGGGTCGTTGTCGAGCAGGCCGCCACCATCGTCGGTACCGAGATGCTGCGCCTGCGCAGCGTCGACCAGGCCGAGGAGCGGGCGCGGGGGGACTTCGTCCACGCGCTGCTGCACGGCCGCTTCTCCAATCAGCACGAACTGGAAGCCCGGGCGGCCCACTACGACTTCCCGGTCGGGGCGACCTACGGGGTGGTCGTCGCGAACGGGCTCGGCTCGCTCGGCAGCCCCGACTCCCCGACGGCCCTGTTCCAGCTGGCCCGGCACGCCGCCCGCCTCGACGCTCGGCCGAATACGCACACCCTCGCCACGGTCGTCGGCGACGTACTCGCCGTGGTCCGGCAGGTCGACCCGGCGGGCCGCCGCGACTCGCCGGACGCGCAGGACCGGGCGCTGGCCGACTTCGCGCGCGCCCTGCAGGCGGATCTGGAACGCAGAACCCAACGCCGGGTGGCCGTGGCGTACGGGCGCAGCGCCGGCGGCGCCGGCCGCATCATCGACAGCTACCGGGAGGCGCGCATTGCGCTCGGGGTCCGCAACCGCCTCGCCATGGACCAGGTGTGCGGCTTCCAGGACCTGCGGGTGTTCGCCGCCCTGATGGAGCTCGCGGAAAGCCAGCAGGGGCGCACCTTCGCCCAGGACATGCTGGCCCCGCTCCGCAGCTCCCGCGCCGGGGGGAACGACCTGGAGCAGGCGGTCATCGCCTACGTCGCGTCCGGCGGGAACCTCAACGCCGCCGCCCGGGAGCTACACATCCACCGCAACACCATGCTGTACAAGCTCGACCGCGCCTCGCGGCTGCTGCAACTGGACCTGCGGGAGGCCGAACACCAGTTCGCGGTGTGGTTGGCGCACAAGCTCACCCTGCTCGCCGAGACGGTGACGGCCGTCGACCGGGATCTCAACCCGACGTAGTGGCCGGTGACGGGGTGTCGGTGTGCAGCGGGGACGGGTCGGGGCCGACGAAGCTGACCACCAGCCCGGCGGCGGCGACCACCGCGCATCCGGCGAACAGCAGCAGCAGCGCGCCGCTCGGGTAGACGACGGCCACCCAGGCCGCGCCCAGCGCCGACCCGCCGAAGCGCATCATGTTGAACAGTCCGAGGGCCGCGCCCGACCTGCCCGCCGGTGAGCGGGTCGCCCCGGCGGCAGACGGTGTCTGGACCAGCGCCACGCCCGCCCCCACCACGAGAAGCAGCGCGACGAGCGGCGCGGTGCTGCGGCCGCCGGTGCCCACGTACGCCCCCAGCAGCAGCTCGGCCGCGCCGAGCGTGACCAGGCCGGTGCGCAGGATCCAGCGCGGCCGTCCCCGCTCGCTGAGCAGGCCGACGACCGGGGCCAGCGCCGCCATGGCGGCGGGCAGGGCCAGCACCAGCAGGCCGGTGAGGGCGGTGGTGCGCCCGAGGGTCCCCGTGACGTACAGCGGAACCGCGACGAGCGTGGCGGCGAGGCAGAACATCTGGGCGGCCGCGGCCACGGAACTGCGCAGGAACCGTGACTCGACGATGAGGCGCGGCCGGATGATGGGTGCCGCCGTGTTGGCGGAGGTGATGGCGAAGACCGCCAGCAGTCCCACGCCCGCCGCGGCGAGGGTGATGGTGAGCCAGATCGGCACCACGTGCTGCGGGACGGCGGTGGCGGCGGTCATCAGGAATGCGGCGCCGAGCGTCAGCGATGCCGCGCCGGGCCAGTGCAGCGCGGTGGCGTGCCCGCGGTCGTCGGGCACGACCAGAACGGTGGCGACCAGCAGGATCACGGCGACTGGAGCGAGGCACCAGAAGATCGCCCGCCAGCCGGCCAGGTCGGCCAGCAGACCGCCCAGCGGGGGGCCGATCGCCTGCCCGATGCCGTTGGCGGCCGCCCAGGCGCTCATCGTGCGGGCCCGCTGGCTCGGCCCGTAAATGCTGGCGAGCATGCCCATGACCGCCGGTGGATAGGCGGCACATGCCATGCCCTGCAGGGCGCGCATCGCGACGAGGGCGGGTAGCGATGGGGCCAGTGCTGCCCCCACCATGGCCACCGCCATCAGCGCCAGGGAGCCGATGACCGTGCGGCGTCGCCCGAAGCGGTCGCCCACCCAGCCGCTCAACGCCATGCCGGCGGCGAGGACGAGCACGAAACTGCTCACCACGAGCACACCGGAGGACAGCGAGACGCCGAGATCGGCGGTGATGTCGCGCAGCGGGACGTTCAGCACGTTGTTGATGACGGTGCCGAGCAGCGTTGCGCCGAGCAGGGTGAGCAGTACCGGGAGTCCGGCCGGCTGTCGCTGCGGCACGGCCGGCCGGTCCGGCGTGGTGAACGACTGCGGGGCCGCGACCCGCGACCGGGTGTCCCGCACGTTCGGTCCTTCCCCTCGTGTGCGCAGGTCACATACCGTTCGAGATTGCGCCGTGACCGAGGGGCGATGCTACGGCACGTTGCACAATCTTTGACCGCCAGGCTGTGCAGATGGGTGATAGACGTTGACCTTGCCACGCGCGGAGTCTGACCTGCAATCAACTCCCTGCAAGAGGCAGTGAGGTAGCAGATGCACCTGACAGCGGCCCACTGGGTCTACTTAGCCGGCGTCGTCGTCATCATCGCGACGATGGTCGCCCGAAAGAACATCGTAGTCCCCGCCGTGGTCGCGACCCTCGCGACCGCGCTCGTGTTCTCGCACAGCATCGTCCGCGGGCTCTCCGCGGTGTTCAACGCCAGCCTCGTGGCGGCGACGGCACTGTTCAACATCTTCCTGATCATCGCGCTCGTGACGGCGATGCTGCACTCGTTGCAGGCGATCGGCGCCGACCGGAAGATGGTCGCCCCGTTCCGGGGCGTGATGCGCAACGGCCACCTGGCGTTCTGGACGCTGGTGGTCGTCACGTACTTCATCTCGCTGTTCTTCTGGCCGACCCCGGCGGTGCCGCTGATCGGCGCGGTGCTCATCCCGGTGGCCATCCGCGCGGGTCTGCGGCCGATGGCCGTCGGCCTGGTCGTGGCGATCGCCGGTCAGGGCATGGCGCTCTCCTCCGACTACGTCATCCGGGTGGCCCCGGGGCTGTCGGCGAAGGCGGCGGGGGCGGACGCGAATGTCGTCGCGGACCGCGCGATGGTGCTGTCCCTCGTCGTCGGTGGGGTCGCCCTCGCGGTCGCCTACCTGATGGAGTTCCGCAAGATGCGCCGACCTGACCCGGCTCTGCTCGCCGAGTGGGAGTCGACGACAGACGGCGGCGGCGACCGCGCGAGGGACCTAGCCGTCACCGAACGCGAGCGGGAGCTGGTCGGCGCGGGCGACCGGCCGGCGGGTGGCGGCGACATCCCGTCCCTGCGGGGCGGGCCACCGACGACCGGACACGGTGTCGCGCTGCGGGAGGAGTACGACGACGGGCTGCCCGAGGGCCCCGAGGAGCCGGCCACCGGCTACCGCGGTAACCCGCTGGTGCCGACCTTCTTCGCCATCTTCGTCCCGGTGGCCTACTTGGCGCTGATCGTGTACATGGTGGTCGCGAAGTTCTCCGACAGCGTGCCTGACCTGCGCGGCGGCGATGCCGCCGCCCTGGTCGGCGGAATCGCCGCGCTCATCGTGTTCCTGGCGGCGCTCGCCGGTGACGCAAAGGGCTTCCTGGAGAGTTCCGCCGAGCACGTCGTCAACGGACTGGTGTTCGCGTTCAAGGCGATGGGGGTCGTCCTGCCGATCGCGGGATTCTTCTTCATCGGCAACGGCGACTTCTCCGGCCAGATCCTCGGCACCGCCGACCCGACGAAGGGCCCGGCCCTGCTGTACGACCTGGTCACGGCAGCCGAGGACCACATCCCCCACAGCGGCTTCGTCGCGGCCTTCGCCATCCTGATCATCGGCATGATCGCCGGTCTGGAAGGGTCGGGTTTCTCCGGCCTGCCGCTGACCGGAGCGCTGGCGGGCAGCCTCGGTCCGGCTGCCGGGATCAGCGCCGGAACGCTCGCCGCCGTCGGGCAGATGGGCAACATCTGGTCCGGTGGCGGCACGCTCGTTGCCTGGTCCTCCCTCATCGCCGTCGCCGGTTTCGCCCGGGTGCCGGTGCTCGCCCTCGCCCGTAGGTGTTTCATCCCGGTGGTCGCCGGGCTCGTGGCGGGGACTGTCTTCGCGGTGGTCTTCTTCCCATAACCCTGGGCAACACCAACGGCGGAGGCGGCGGGCACGGATGCCCGCCGCCTCCGCCCGTGTCGCACCCCCTAAACCCGGCGCGAAGACCCACCGTCAGTTGCTTGGCGGACGATCGAACGGCAGCCGGGCGGCCGGCCAGCGGCTACCTGTGTCGGCGTACGAGTTAACGCGCACAGCCAGGTACAGCTGAACATGCACAGCGTCGTGTAGACGGGCGCTGAGGTGGGAGGGCAGTTCCGGCTCCAACCGCTGCCGATCGGACCAGCGGCTTCAGCGCGATCCACGGGGTGTGCCGGTGTCCGTCGTGACGTTCCGTGACCAGCAATGCGTCATTGGCAGGGCGGCGCATCCGCTTCTAGCCGATGAGCGGATGTTCGGTCGCCGGCCGTAGGGCGCCGTCTGCGGGAGCAACTACATGGGTCAGTCGCGTGTTAGGCGTCCAGCGTGGTCAATTTCGTTGCTTGAGACGTAACTGTGCCGACTGCTGCCCAGGCGCCACCTGATGCCGTCCGAGCCCCGCAGTTGGCCGCTGGACAACGCCAGATAGATGCTCTGCCGGACGAAATGTTCCATGGCTGGCTCGACAGCGAACCGAACTCTCAAGTGCACCTCGCCATCGACCCGATCCGCGTGGCTGCGATGCGGTGCCAGAGGGCATGGCGACTCATGATCCCAGTGTCCGCACAACGCCGGCGTGATCGCTGCTCCCGGGGCCCGCAGGTCGGCACCCGGCTTCATGACGAGGACCGCCTCCTGAGCGAACGCCCGACGCATGGAACCGGTATTCGTCGCGCGTCCGGCAGGACGTGGCGATCGTGCCGCGCGCGGCTCCACGGGATCACATCTCGTGCCCTGACGGTGAACGTTGTTGAACACGCCGTGCAGGACCCACCCGGATAGGCGGCCCTAGCGTCACTCGATAGCGATGAAGTTTGTTGGTCGACGGCCCCGACACAGGCAAAGATGGAGCCATGGAAAGCGATCTTTTGCTTGCTCGACGTGCCGCCCTTGCCGGCGCCGCCGTCGGCCTCCGATATTTCGCGACCCTCACCCAGCTTCCTCAGCAGCTGAAGTCGGACGGCAGTGTGGTGACGGAGGCCGACCATGCGGTCGAAGCCGCCATCCGAGGGATCCTGGCAGACGCGCGGCCCGACGACGCCGTCCTAGGCGAGGAGGCCGGGCATACCGGTCGGGGCAGCCGCCGCTGGATTGTCGACCCGATCGACGGCACCGCGCTCTTCGTCGCCGGTGACAACCGGTGGCTGGTGCTCGTCGCGTTGGAAGAGGCTGGCGAGGTCGTGGTCGGGGTGGCTGCCGTCCCCGCGCAGGGAAGGATCTGGTGGGCGCAGCGAGGCGGCGGCGCGTTCGCATCGGATTTCTCCGGTTCGATCACGACCGACGAGCGGCGGATCTTCGTCGACCGTGACAGGTTGAACATCCTGCCCGGGAGCCGCCTCGGCGTGATCCCCACCGACGATGAACTCTCCGGGGGCGAACGCGAGATGATCGCGCCGCTGAGCGCCGTGACGTCAACCACGCCGTGGAGCACTCATGCCGCGCTACTCGTTGCGTGCGGGCAGTTGGACCTCGCCGTCCAGGCCCGGGGACAGGTGTGGGACTACGCGGCAACATCGCTCATCGTCGAGGAGGCCGGTGGACGCTTCAGCGGGCTCGACGGACAGGCACGACCCACGCCCGGGCCGGCGCTGTTCGCGCGCAGCGCCGCCCTGCACACCGCCGCGCTCCAGGTCCTCAACACCGGCGCCAACCGGTTGGCGACGACCAACTGATCATCCACGACGGTTATGGCGTCGCGACGCGCTCACCTGGCACCCCTCTGTGTCATCCATGAAGGAGCGGGGCCGGTCAAGGCTGGGGTTTTGAGTGGCTGACGTTCTTTTGCCCGTCTTGCGGCATGGCTTTTGGGCGGGCGTGTGTGCGGCGTCGGGGTCAAGGCTGGGCCGGAGGCCCACCCGTAGGGCTTGGCCTTGACGCCGGCGCCGTGGACGCCATCGTGGTGATGCCGGAAGCGGCGTTGTGGGGTGTGGTCGCGTCGCCAGGTCCCGACCTATGTCGGAGAGCAGGCCAAGGTTCGGCTGCCAGTCATCCATTCGCCCTGCTGGTTCGGGGCATGGTGATGTGCGACCGTGACCGGACGGGGTCAATCAAGCGGGCGGCCTCGCCGTCGGCCGACGGGGGTCAGACACAGAACGACCTCGCGTCCGGTCACGTCCGAACCTGCTCACGCCGCCGCCCGGGCCGGTGCGAGGGCACGGATGTGTCCGTCGCGCAGGCCGTAGTAGACGAGGGTGAGCAGCTTGCGGGCCACCGCGACGGTGGCGATGTTGCGTCCGCGGCGCTCCCCGATGCGGGCGCGGGTGGAAGTCAACCAGCCGGCACTGTTCGGGACGCCGTGGGCGGCCTCGACCGCGGCCCACCGCACCAGCGTCGAACCTTGCTTGGTGATCCGCCCCCGATGCACGACGAGGTCAGACTCGCGGTGCCGAGGGGTCAGCCCGGCCCACGAGGTCAGCTGCGCCGGGCCGGCGAACCGGTCAACCTCGCCGATCTCGGCGACGAACACCGCCCCCAGCACCGGACCGACACCGGGGATGGCCTGGATCGCCGTGTAGCCACGGTGCCCGGCGAGTCTGGCTCGGATCGGACCACCGACCGCGTCGATCTCGAAATCGACCGCGTCGATCAGCCGGCACAACGAGTTCACCCGACCCCGATACGCCCCGTCCAACGGCGCCCGGGACAGCAGTTCCCGCCCACCGACGCCGAACAGATCCGATACCGCGATGTGCACGCCCTGCTTGGCCAACACCGCGTGCACCGACGCCTTCAACCCGGAACGCCACGCGACCAGCTTGGCCCGATACCGCACCAGCTCCCGCAACTCGCGCACCGCCGGCGGGGCCACGTACGCCTCCGGCAGCCTGCCCATGCGCAGCAGATCCGCCAGATCGGCGGCGTCGCGGGCGTCATTCTTCACCCGCCGGTAAGCGAACCCCTTCACCCCCAACGGATGCGCCAGATGCACCCGGGCGCCCGCCGCGGTCAGCAGGTCCACCGCCCAGTACCAGCCATAGGTGGCCTCCAGGACCACCTCGGGATCCGGGCCGGCCTTGGCGATCTCCAACCCCAGCGCGACCGGGTCGTTGTCGATCCGCACCGTCTCGAGCTTCTCGCCCGCCTCGCTCATCCGCACGATTACCGACCGGCGGCGATGCAGATCAATACCCACGATCTGCCGGCCGTCGTACTCTGCCTGCATGAGGGGCCTCCTTCGTCGTGAGACGTGAGCACCCCGAGCATCCCGCCCGGGACCCACGAGGAGCGAGGCCCCGCTCCTTCATGCCATCAAGAGGCCGCGGCGAGGGTTGTTCTAGGCTGGGGTGTGGCGGGTCCGGGAAGTGACTTTTCCGAAGTGTCGATCTCGGGGTTTGGGTCGGCCGCGCTGGATTGCGGAGTCGCCCTCGTGTGTTCTCCCGGGCCCGTCTTGACCAGCTTCGCGTCGGCCATCATCTGCCGGTAGACGATGTCGGACAGACGCCGTTTCAGTGCCCGTAGGGCCTCCATCGGGGTCTTGCCCGCGGCCAGTCTGCGTCGGTAGTAGCGGCGCCCTTCGGTGTCACGGCGCAGTTGGACGATGGGCATGATGTGAAGGGCCCGGTTGATGCGCCGGTTCCCGGCTCTTGAGAGCCGGTGCCGGTTGTGCTCGCCGGACGAGGCGTCGATCGGTGCGGTGCCGTTCCACGAGGCGAAGTGGGCGCGGCTGGTGAACCGGGCGATGTCTGCGATGTCGCCGAGCAGGCGGGCCGCGCCGGACGGTCCGATGCCGGTCAAATTCATCAGCCGGCTGCCGGTGCTGTTGACCAGGTCGGTGAGTTCCTGTTTCGCGATCTTGATCTTCTTGTCGATGACGACGAGTTCGCCGATCAGCTCGGAGGCCAGCCGGCGGCGGGTCTTGCCGACCACGTCACGCGGGCGCACGGCGCCCAGCAGGGCACGGGCCTGCTGGGCGGACAGGTCCTTCTTCGCGCCGCCGGGCACCAGTTCGAGCAGCAGGTGATGCAGCCGGGAGACCACTTCGGTGCGGGCCCGGCCGAGCTGGTCACGGCGGTCGACGAGCAGCCGTAACGCGACCGTGGTGTCATCGGTGACGACCTGCCGCAGGCCTTCGGTGCGCAGGGCGACCACAGCGACGCTGCGGGCATCGACCGGGTCGGTCTTGCGGCCCTGGCCGGTGGCGAACACGCGGGCCCGGGCGGACAGCTTCGCGGGAACGTCCACGACGGTTTCGCCGTCGGAGACCAGGCGTTGAGCGACATGCCGCCCGATGCCGTTGCAGCCCTCGACCGCCCAAAGGCGGTCTTTGTGCTTGCGTCCGGCGGCGAGCATGGCCTGGTAGCCGTCGCGGTCGGTGCCGAACCGGCCCTGTCCGAGCGCCTTCTCCCGCGCGTTGATGATTTCGATGGTGGCGGAACGCTTGTGCGGGTCCACGCCGATGATGACCTGGGCCATCGTGCCCTCCCTCGATCCGACGGTGTTCATCGACGGGAGGGCAGCGCTACCTTGAGCCGGGCAGTCCCCTGACTTGTCTACTGGAGTTAGATGCGCGGGTCTGCAGCCCGTAGCGTCAGGGCGCCGGTCGGCACTGGCTCGCATACCCCTTGCCGCTCTC
>NZ_JBIAIL010000018.1:0-132422 GCF_042871425.1 Micromonospora sp. NPDC005806
ATTCCGAACCCGGAAGCTAAGCCCTCCAGCGCCGATGGTACTGCACTCGGGAGGGTGTGGGAGAGTAGGACACCGCCGGACAAACTTTCCAGTCAGGGTCACCCTTCGGGGTGACCCTGACTGCGTTTTCGGGCCGGTTCTGCCAGCCCCCGCCGCCGCCGAACGACCGCGCCGGCCTTTCGGAAAATGCCCGCGTACCTGCTGTCGGTTCTCGTACCGTCGGGACGGGACCGGCCCCGGTGGCGAGCCCCGCCGCGGTGGCGGGAAACGTGACATGGGGTACGTCTGGTCCATGATCGGGACGCACCGGTCCGGGTACCTGCTGATGGTTCGGCCGGAACTGACCGCCAGGCGTTGGCGGAGGCAGGAGTGGTCATGAAGATCGGAATCATCGGGTCGGGGCATGTCGGTGGCACGCTGACCCGTCGACTGCGCGCGCTCGGGCATGACGTGACGGTGGCCAACTCGCGCGGGCCGCAGAGCCTGACCGGCCTCGCGACGGAGACCGGTGCCCGGGCCGGCACCCTGGAGGAGGCCGCGCAGGGGGCGGAGCTGGTCGTCATCGCCATCCCGGTGAAGGCGGTGCCGGACCTGCCGGCGGGGCTCTTCGACGACAAGACCGTCGTCGACGCGGACAACTACTACCCTCAGCGCGACGGCGACATCCCCGAGCTCCTCGACCGCAGCCTCAGCTCCAGCCGGTGGACCGCGGACCACCTCAAGGGCGCCCGGGTGGTGAAGGTCTTCAACAACATCCAGGCGGTTCACCTGATGGACAACGGCAAGCCGGCCGACACTCCGGGCCGGATCGCGCTGCCGGTTGCCGCCGACGACGCAGACGCCAAGCAGATCGTCATGGCACTGGTGGAGGAGCTGGGCTTCGACCCGGTGGACGCCGGCACGCTCGACGAGAGCTGGCGGCAGCAGCCGGGCACCCCCGTCTACGGCACCGACCGTGACGCAGCCGGCGTACGGACGGGGCTGGCCGCGGCGCGGCCCTGAGGGCGTACGACGGAAGGGAAGCCCCGCCGGCGACGTGGCCGGCGGGGCCTTTGCGTGCCTGCGCTCGACGGGGGTCAGGCGGGCGGCTTGACGCCGCAGATGAATCTCGGCTCGGGGTCGTAGCGCCAGCTGAACTTCTCCCGCTTGATCACCTTGCCGTCCTTCCTGATGACCCGGTAGGCGTCCTGGGCGAAGCCCACGCTGCCCGCGGCGGAGATGCAGTCAGGGCCGGGTTCCAGGTAGACCGTTCGCGGCTGGGTGATGTCGCGGCGCGGGCTGTACTCGGTCTTGACGCTGTCGTAGATCTTGGTGCTCCAGATCGACACGGTGATCGTGCTGGACGTGTACGACGTGTCGATGAGGACGCCGTGCGGGGTGTTGTTGCGGAACTTGAAGTCGAGTTGCGGCCAGTAGATGGTCGACTCGATCACGGACGGGTAGCGGCTGAAGTAGAACGAGTGCGGCTTGTGCTCCACGTCCTGCATGCCGGCGTAGTAGGTGGCGTTGAACAGCGTCGTGGTGAACTGCGAAACGCCGCCGCCGACGCCCGGCACCAGCTTGCCGTTGACGATGGTCGGCGCATCCTGGTAGCCCTGGTCGTACCCGCGCTCGCCGGTGTGGCCGTTGAGGGAGAACGTCTCGCCCGGCTGCACGATCGTGCCGTCGACGTCCTTGGCCGCCTGGACGATGTTCTGGCTGCGCGGGGAGGAGAGGCCACCGGGGAACCGGGTGGTGAACGTGGACACCTGTTCCTTGATGCCCAGGTCGGCGAGCTTGGCCTCGGTCAGCTCCGGCTGGGCCGGCTTCAGCTCCGCGGTGACCGTCCGGCCCTCGGCCTTCGGCAGGACGGCGAGCAGGTCCCGGCTGAGCGTGGCGGTGTCGACCTGCTGGCCGGCCCGGCCGGGCACCACCGTCGGCTTGCCGCCGACGATGGTCAGGCCGGCGTTCCTCGGCTCCACCTCGACCTTCGCCAGCCCGTCGCCGAGGGAGTCCCGCAGTCGCTTGACGTCGACACGGGGTGTCAGCTTGCCTGCCTCGTCGGCCGAGAAGCGCAGGCTCCGGGCGATCGCCGCGGGCGGGATGGTGACCGAGCCCCGGCCGGTGGCGAGGGTGACGGGCGCGGCGACGGCCGGCCTGGCCAGTTCGGTGACGAGGCGGTCCAGTTCCTCCCGGCTGGTCGCCGGCCACTTCTCGATCAGCGGCACGCTCACCGGCTTGCCGGCGAGCCAGCCCGCCGTGATTGCGCCGACCGCGCCGTCGTGGTCCATGGTCAGTGCCGGCTTCGGGTAGACCGGCTTCGGGGTGGTGCCGGTGAAGATGATCGCCGGCATGGTCATCTCCCGGCCCTGGCCGCCCACCACCCGGCGCAGCACCGCGTCCAGCCGGGCGGCGTCGACGGTCAGCACCGGGTCGACCGTACGGGAGCCGAAAAGCCGGCTCACCGCGTGCGCCTCGGCGGCGGCCGCCGCCGCCACGGTGGCGTCCACGTCGACCGCGAGGCCGATGTCGGCGGGCCTCACCTGGAGGCTCCTCACCTCGGAGGTCTTCTCGAATGCGGTGAGGGTGATCGGGGCGCTCAGCGCCGCCGCCCGGCGATCCAGCTCGGCCCGTAGCGCCCGAGCCGCCTCGGCCCGGCTCCGGCCACCCAGCTCGGCGCCGAGCACGGTGGTGCCACGGGGGATGTCCCCGGCGTACGCCCAGGTGCCGGCACCCACGCCGGCGGCCAGCACGGCCGCGGTGATCCCACCGGCGAGCAGCATCCGGCCTCGCCGGTACCAGGCCGGACCGCCCGGCCGGCCGGGTGTGACGGCGGCCTCCGGCCCATCGTCCGGCCAGCTCACCGCGGTGACCTGCACCGTGGGCCGGTCGTCGGCGGGCGGGAGTTTTTCCCCGTACAGCGTCACAGCAACCTCGATCGGAAGTACCACGTGGGGATCTCTCTCGCCCACCCGGAAGACACCTACGGTAACCAACGCTCGAGCCGGTCGGGAGTCTCCGTCCGGCCCTCATCGGCGCAGCGTGTCGGCAGGTCGGCGAGGTGTCGCGGTGATCACCCGTCCCGGGTATCCGCCGGACCGCCGGTCGTGGCACGGTGTGCGGGTGCGGACGGATGAGCAGGGCCTGGCGTACGGCGGAGGGTGGCTGGACCGGGCGGGCGCGCTGCGTACCGACCCGGGGTGGGTCGCCGACCGGCTGACCGAACGGGAGAGCGTGCTGTTGCCGTTCTGGCAGGACCGCTGCCTGGTGTCGGCGGAGCGCCTGCCGGTGCGGTTGCCGGCGGTCGACGCGGCCGGGTTGCTCACCGCCGCCGACGAGACGGTCTTCCTCGGCCTGGACTCGGGTCGGGCGGTGTTCGCCGCCGACCTGTCCGGGCGGGCCGAGCGGGAGGCGGTGGAGCTGGCCGGCGCCGCCGAGGCGGTGGATGTCCGGGCCCTGGTGGGCGGGCTGGGGGCGGCCGACGCGGCCGTCCAGGCCTACGCCAAGGGGTTGCTGCACTGGCACCGGGGTCAGCGGTACTGCGGGAGCTGTGGGGCGGCGACGGCGGCGCGGGACGGCGGGCACACTCGCTCCTGCACCGGCCCCGGCTGCGGCCGGCTGCTCTTCCCGCGCATCGAGCCGGCGGTGATCGTGCTGGTGGAGGCGCCCGGCGAGCCTGGGCGCTGCCTGCTGGCCCGGCACCGGGGCGCGCCGGAGGGGTCCTGGTCGACGCTGGCCGGCTTCGTGGAGGTCGGCGAGAGCCTGGAGGACGCGGTACGCCGGGAGCTGGCCGAGGAGGCCGGGGTGACGGTGGCCGGGATGACGTACCAGGGGTCGCAGGCGTGGCCGTTCCCAGCGGGGCTGATGGTCGGCTTCCGAGCGACGGCGGCCTCGACCGAGGTCCGGGTGGACGGCGAGGAACTGGCGGATGCGCGCTGGTTCACCCGGGAGGAGCTGTGGGCCCGGGCGGCGCAGGGGCGTCCACTGGGCCGGATCGACTCGATCGACCATCACCTGCTGGGGTCCTGGTTGGACGGGCGGGGCTGACGGCCCGCCGACCGGTCAGCGGCCTCCGCCGGACGGGTGATTGGCGGGTCACCCACAGCGGTTTGTCAGCCCCCCGTTACCGAACTGTGACTTATCGCCGTGACGGCTACCACAAGTGAGACCCGATGGTCTTCGTGTCGTAATCGGGACGGTTTGTTCCGGACTTGTTGCTACTGGGATGTTAACCGTTGGTAACCGTGGGCGATGTCGCTACCACAACTGTGTTACCCGCCAGTAGCAAGGGACTTGTGAGCTGTGTCGCTTCGCGAGACCATCCAATCCGCGTACTGCGCGGCCCGTCGGCACAACGGTCGCCGCGCCACCCCGCAGCTTTCCCCGTCCCGAGTCGCGACCGCGCCGGTGACGCACCCCCGTCGAGGAGGACCTTGTGAGTGAATCGGAAGACCGCCAGGTGAGTGGCGGCACCCGCTGGCGTCGCTTCGCCGCGATGATGGTGCCGGCGACCGTCGTGGCCGGCGGCATCGTGTTGGGCATGACCAACGGCGCCATCGCCGCCTCGTTCGCCGTGTCGGGCCAGACCTTCAAGGTCGGCGCGTCGAAGCTGGAGGGCGACGGCTTCAAGCAGTACGGCGGCCTGGTCAAGGAGAGCGACGGCACGGCCCACCCGGTCGCCGTCTCCGAGATCGCCAGCGCCAAGCTCTACGACCTCTGCCAGTCGGTCAACGCCAGCATCCCGGGCGTGCCGATCGTGCTGACCATCAACGCCGGTGGCGGCGGCAACCCGGCGACCGCCAGCGGCCTGCTGATCGACATGGACTCCCTCGAGGGCAACGCGGAGTTCACCAACATCAAGATCGGCCGCGACGCGGGTGACATGAACCCGTCGCAGCCCGTCGTGCCCAAGTCCTTCGGCCAGAGCGCCGACAAGGTCGTCATCACCGACCTGGAGCAGGTGGCCCGCTCCACCAGCGCCGGCACCTTCACCCTGAACGGCCTCAAGCTCAAGGTGAACGTCGGCGCGGGCGCCAAGGAATGTTTCTGATCTGATGTCGAGGCCCGCGGAGGGCGCCCTCCGCGGGCCTCAGCCTTGTCTCACGCAGTCAGCACCGCCAGGAGGAGTACGTGACAAACGCCGAGACGCAGCACGCCCGGCCCAACCGGCTCGGGCAGGCGTGGCGTGGGTTCCGCCGCTGGCGGCGGACACGGCCGTTCTGGGGTGGGCTCTTCACCGCGCTGGCCGGTCTGGAGATCTTCGGCACCACGCAGATGAGCCTCAACGGCCTCACCTTCCAGATGGGCCCGACCGGTTTCCTCTCCTGGTTGATCCCGGTCATCCTCGTCGCCTGCGGGATGCTGCTCTGGTTCAGCCCGCCGCAGCGCATGTTCTACGCGATCGTCGCGGGGATCACTGCGGTCTACTCGCTGATCGGGGTCAACCTCGGGGGCTTCTTCATCGGCCTGCTGCTCGGCATGGTCGGCAGCGCGCTCGGCTTCGCCTGGGTGCCCGCCAAGAAGCCGGCCCCCGCCGTGGAGCCGCCCGCCGAGGCCGTCCCGGCCGGCGAGGAGGAC
Organism: Micromonospora sp. NPDC005806; assembly: GCF_042871425.1. Classification (NCBI taxonomy): domain Bacteria; kingdom Bacillati; phylum Actinomycetota; class Actinomycetes; order Micromonosporales; family Micromonosporaceae; genus Micromonospora; species Micromonospora sp. NPDC005806. The sequence goes on from NZ_JBIAIL010000018.1 coordinate 5,557, forward strand.
GCGGACGACGACGAACCGGCCCTCATCGACGAGCTGCTGCCCCGGCAGCGCGAGGACGAGACGACCGGCGTCCTCACCGACACGCTGCCCGAGCCGCGCAACCCGCTGCGGGAGCAGGCCCCGGCGGAGCCGCCGGCCGGGTCCGCCGACACCACGCAGGTGCTGCCGGCCGTCCAGCCGGACGGTCCGGAGGGCACCGGGCACCGCGACCCGAAGCTGTACGCGATCCTGCTGGTGGTCGCCAGCGTCGGCGCGGCCGGCCTGCTCGGGATCCGCGGTGAGCAGCCCGCGATCGCCGCACCCGTGGCCTGCCCGACCACCACGACCGCCCCGGCGACGCCGAAGCCGACCGCTTCCGCCTCCCCCTCGGCCAGCGCGAGCCCCGCCGCAGCGGAGCAGAGCTCGGGCGGCAACCTGCTGACCGGCATCATCGACGGCATCACCGGCCTCTTCACCGGCGGCGACTCCGGCAGCGCCGAGCCGTCGACCGCCCCGACGCCGAGCAGCGCGGGCACGGCGGCGGCCGCGGCCGAGCCGACGGCGAGCGGCGCCACGCCCACCGCGAGCACCAGCACCAGCGCGGCACCGGAGCCGAGCACCAGTTCCTCGGCGCAGCCCTCCGCCCCGGCCGAGCCGGGCACCGACCCCTGCGCCGACCCGACACCGACCAAGCCGGAGCCGGTGGAGCCGGGCAAGCCACTGCCCAAGCTCGCCGCCGACCCGAACCAGCCGATCGTCGCCGATCCGCCCTCCGACATGACCGGCTCCAAGCTGACCATGACCGGGCTGCGGTTCGAGGGGGTCGTCGAGCTGCCCACCCGCGACGGCACGCTCAAGTGCCTGAAGTTCACCATGGACAAGGCGGTGACCGAGGACTTCACCCTCCTGGCCAGCGGTCCGGCGGGCAAGAAGCAGCGGTACGTCACCGACCGGCTCACCGTCGAGGGTGATGTCGCCTTCTATGCCACCCGCTTCGTCGGGTACCTGCTCGGCATCAAGATCACGCTCGACCCGGACCTGCCGTTCCCGGACGGTCTCCCGATCACCTCGCCGCTCCCGGTCACCTTCACCGACCCGTCGATCAAGCTGGCGTACGAGAACTCGAAGTCGCTCACCGCCACGCCGACGCTCAAGGTCGACCTGGCCTGACCCCGAATACGCGAAACGGCCGGGAGCCGGAGGGAAACCTCCGACTCCCGGCCGTCCGTCGCCCTAGAGCCGGGCCAGCGCCCGGCGCAGCGGGTCGAGCCCCAGCGAGCCGAGGTCGAGCGCCTGGCGGTGGAACTCCTTGAGGTCGAAGTCGGCCCCCTTGCGGGCCTTCGCCTCCTCCCGGGCCTGGAGCCAGATCCGCTCGCCCACCTTGTACGAGGGGGCCTGCCCCGGCCAGCCCAGGTAGCGGTTCAGCTCGAAGCGCAGGTTCTCGTCCGGCACCCGGCAGTGCGCCCGCATGAACTCCCAACCCAGCTCCGGCGTCCACCGCTCGCCCGGGTGGAAGCCGAACGGGTTGCCCTTCGGGATCTCCAGCTCCAGGTGCATGCCGATGTCGACGATCACGCGGGCCGCGCGGAACGCCTGACCGTCGAGCATGCCGAGCTTGTCGCCCGGGTCCTCCAGGTAGCCCAGCTCGTCCATCAGCCGCTCGGAGTAGAGCGCCCAGCCCTCACCGTGCCCGGAGACCCAGCAGAGCAGGCGCTGCCAGCGGTTGAGCAGCTCGGCGCGGACGGCGGTCTGGGCGACCTGGAGGTGGTGACCCGGCACCCCCTCGTGGTAGACCGTGGTCACCTCACGCCAGGTGGAGAAGTCGGTGATGCCCTGCGGGACCGCCCACCACATCCGGCCCGGGCGGGAGAAGTCCTCGCTCGGACCCGTGTAGTAGATCGCGCCGTCGCTGGTCGGCGCGAGGCAGCACTCGATCCGGCGGACCTGCTCCGGAATGTCGAAGTGGGTGCCGTGCAGCTCGCTGATCGCCTTGTCGGCGAGCGCCTGCATCCAGTCCCGGAACGCCTCCTTGCCCTGGATGGTCCGGGAGGGGTCGGCGTCGAGCGCCGCCACGGCGTCGTCGACGGTGGCACCCGGACCCGCGATGCGCTTGGCAACGGTTCGCATCTCGGCCTCCAGGCGGGTCAGCTCTGCGAAACCCCAGGCGTACGTCTCGTCGAGGTCGACCTTGGCGCCGAGGAAGTACTGCGACGCCAGCTCGTACCGCTCCCGGCCGGCGGCCTGCTTCTGCCGCCCCTGCGGGGCCAGCTCGGTGCGGAGGAACTGCCCGAACTCCGCGGTGGCGGCGGTGGCGGCGGCCGCGCCCTTGCGCAGCTCGGCACCGAGCGCCCCGTCGGCCCCGAGCCGCTCGGCCAGGCCGTGGAAGAAGTTGTCGCCATTCGGGTCGGTCCAGATGTCGCACTGCTTGGCGACCTCGACCAGCTGCACCTGCGAGCTGACCTGCCCGGCCGCGGCCACCTCGCGCAGCGTCCGCTTGTAGCTCTCCAGCGCCGCCGGGAAACGGTTGAGCCGGGCGGCGATGTTGGCCTTGGCGTCGTCGCCCTCGGTCGGCATGAGGTCGAAGACCATGCGGATCTCGTGCAGCCCGCTGGCGATCACGTTGACCTCGCTGGTGGTCTCGCCGGCCTCGTGCCGGGCGAGCTCAAGACCGAGGCGCTCCTGCATCGCCTCCTTGGCGGTCCGCTCGGTCTCGGTGTCCGGCTCGGTCACGTCGAGGTCGGCCAGGGTGCGCCGAACCAGATCGGCGCGGGCCTCGTACCCCTCCGGGGAGAGGTCGTCGAGCTGGTCGTCGTAGCCGGCGATGCCGACGTAGGTGGCGCCGGTCGGGCTCAGCGGCGCCCAGTCGGCCACGTACCGGTTGGCGAGGTCATCGATTCGTCCCACGCTGCGACCCTACGTGACGGTGCCGCCTCGTTGTCGACCGTGTTTGCGGTGTTCACGCCAGCAGATCGGCCGGGTCGAGGTCGGCCGGGAACGGCAGGTTCTATGGCCGCCGCCGGCCCGGCGCGGCCGGCGTCCTGGACCGGTCAGCGCCCCGCGGCACGGCGGTTGCTGTGGCGGTCGACACGAGGTCCGATTTTCGCGGGACTTCGTCGCACCCCTCCGGCAGAGTGTCAGGGGTGACGGCGGACTTCACTCCTGACCGGGCAGCGCTGCGAAGCTGGCTGCCCGGGTTTCTGGCGCTCGGTGTGATCTGGGGATCCAGCTTCCTCTTCATCAAGGTCGGGGTGACCGAACTGCACCCGCTGCACCTCACCCTCTACCGGGTCGCCACTGGTGCGGCGACCCTGCTGGTGGTGCTGGCCGTGCTGCGCGACCGGCTGCCCCGCGAGCCCCGGGTGTGGGCGCACCTGCTGGTGGTCGCCGCGTTCGGCGTCGCACTGCCGTTCACCCTGTTCGGCTTCGGCGAGCAGCGGGTGGAGTCGATGCTCGCCGGCATCTGGAACGCCACCACGCCGCTGATCGTGCTGCCGCTGGCGGTGCTGGTGTTCCGCACCGAGCGGCTGACCGTGCGCCGCGCGGTCGGGCTGGGGCTGGGCTTCGCGGGTGTGCTGGTGGTGCTCGGCGTCTGGGAGGGCGTCGGCGGGTCGCACTTCACCGGCCAGCTCATGTGCCTCGGGGCGGCGGCGTGCTACGGCGTGGCCATCCCGTACCAGAAGAAGTTCATCGCGGGGAGCGCGTACTCCGGGCTGTCGCTGTCGGCGGCGCAGCTGCTGGTCGCGACGGCGCAGCTGGCGGTGGTGGCGCCGCTGGTGGCCGGGGCGCCGCCGGTGCCGACCAGCCTGTCCCTGCGGGTGGTGGCCAGCGTGCTGGCGCTCGGCGCGCTCGGCACCGGGCTGGCCTTCGTGATCAACCTGCGCAACATCCGGGTGGCCGGGGCAAGCACGGCGTCCACCGTCACGTACCTGATCCCGGTCTTCGCGGTGCTGGTCGGCGCGGTGGTGCTGGGCGAGCGGATGAACTGGCACCAGCCGGTGGGCGCGCTGATCGTGCTCGTCGGGGTGGCGGTCGCGCAGGGGGTCCTCGGCCGGCGCCGGAGCCGGGCGGTGGTGGGCACCCCCGCCGCGCCGGCCGCCGAGCCCGCCACCCGCCGCTGACCCGCCCGGTCAGCGGCGGGTGCCGGCCCACTTCACCAGGCGGCCCGTCTTCCAGGTGTTGACCACCCGGTTCGCCGGTACGCCGCAGAGCGCGGCGCGTTCGCAGCCGAACCGCTGCCAGTCGAGCTGACCCGGGGCATGCGCGTCGGTGTTGATGGCGAACCGGCAGCCGGCCTCCAGCGCGCGGCGGATCAGCCGCTTCGGCGGGTCCTGCCGCTCCGGCCGGGAGTTGATCTCGACGGCGACGCCGTGCTCCGCGCAGGCCGCGAAGACCGCGTCCGCGTCGAAGTCGCTCTCGGCCCGGGTACGCGCCCGGTGCCCCCGGTCGCCCGGCCCCGTCACCCCCGCCGGCCGGGACGACACCATCCGACCGGTGCAGTGGCCGATGATGTCCAGGTGCGGGTTCGCGATCGCGGTGAGCATTCGCCGGGTCATCTTCGCCCGCTCGTCGTTCAGGCCGCTGTGCACCGAGCCGACCACCACGTCGAGGCGGGCGAGCAGCTCCTCGTCCTGGTCCAGCGACCCGTCGGCGAGGATGTCCACCTCGATGCCGGTGAGGATGCGAAAGCCCTTCGGCAGCGCCTCGTTCACCGCGGCCACGTGGTCGAGCTGCTTTCGCAGCCGGTCCGCGGTCAGCCCCCGGGCCACCTTCAGCCGGGGCGAGTGGTCGGTCAGCACCAGATATTCGTGGCCCAGCTCGACGGCCGCCAGGGCCATCTCCTCGATCGGTGAGCCGCCGTCGGACCAGTCGGAGTGGGTGTGGCAGTCGCCGCGCAACGCGTCCCGCAGCTTCGCCGCCGCCTCGTCCAGGTCGGTGCCTTCGGTGGCGACGAGCCGGCGCAGGTAGACCGGCTCCTCGCCGGTCAGCGACTCGGCCACGCACCGGGCGGTGACGTCGCCGACCCCGGACAGCTCGGTCAGCTTGCCGGTACGTGCCCGTTCGGCCACCTCCGCCGTGGGCAGCGCGGCGAGCGCGTTGGCCGCCGACCGGAAGGCCCGGACCCGGTACGTGGCCTCGTTCGCCTTCTCCAGCAGGAACGCGATCCGGCGCAGGTCGGCGATGGGATCCCGGGCAGTCATGCCCTGCAACCTACGCGCCCGCGCCGCCGGCCGCCGAGCGTGCGCGCGGGGTGTCGGGAGTGGACGCCGCTCAGCCGGCGGCGCTGGTCGTGGTGGGGGCCTTCGGGCAGCCGTGCCGGCGCTGCCAGGCGACCACCTCGGCGGCCGGGCCCCGGTTGCCGCCCTTGCGCCACGAGGTCAGGTACGGGGCCGGCCAGATCACGCCCCGCCGGATCCACCAGTCGTCGTGCCCGGTGCACTTCGGGGAGAGGCCGAAGTGCAGGTGGCACACGTTGCTGGCGTTGCCGGTGTGGCCGACCTTGCCGAGCGCCTGCCCGGCGTGGACGCGTACGCCGGCGTCGATCCCGGACTCGATGGCGCTCAGGTGCGACCCGTAGTAGCGGACCCCGTCGTCACCGAGCAGCGAGACCGACAGCCCCCCGTTGTACGGCCCGAGGAGTACGCGACTGCTGAACCGGTCCACCCGGCTCACCTCGAGGATCCGGCCGTCGGTGACCGCCACGACCGGCTCGCCGCAGTCGGCGAAGATGTCCGTCCCCGGGTACGCGGAGTGGGTCGGGTGGTAGGCGACGTTGCTCGCCCGCACCGGGAAGACGTGCCGGAGGTTCGCCGGCGTCGGGGAAGCGGCGGCGGAGGTCGGTGCGGCAGCGGACGATCCGCTGGGCTGCGCAGCGCTGGCCTGGGCGCTCGGACCCTGCCACGCGTTCCCCGGGGCCGCCGGGCCGCCGCCGTCCTGGGCGCACCCGGCGGCCAGGGCCGGGAGGAGCAGCAGCAGGACCGGGAACGCCGAATGCGGACGGCGGCCGATCGATCGCGAGCGCATCCGGTCATCCTGGCAGAGAAGTACGGTGGGGACGAAACGCTGGAAGCCGGCCGGGAACGGTCGCTCCGCGTGACGCCGATGGGGTGCACGGTCCGTGAAGGGAGCAGGGGCGATGAGCGGGTGGGACGCCGTACCCGGGGAGACCGGCGCGGGCCCGGCCCGCCCGGGGCCGCGTACCCCCTCGGGGCTCTTTCCCGCCGGGGCGCCGATGCGGCCCACCTGGCGTGAGCCCTACCCGGTCACCGGTGGCGGCGTCGCCACCGGCGCGGTGACGGCCTTTGCCTGGCTGCTGCTGTTCGGCCTGCTCGGCCGGGACGTGCCCAGCTACGCCTGGTGGACGGTGATCGGCGGCGGGCTGGCCTGGCTGGCCGCCGCGGCACTGGTCCGGTACGGCGACCGGGGGGTCGCGACCGGCGTGGCGATCGTCACGGCGGGGGGCTGGAGCATCGCCGCGGCCATCGTCGTGGTCCGCTGGGCGCAGAGTGGCGACTGGCCGCTCTGGTAACTGCCCGTGATGGCTCCGCTGCGTAGCGAACGCCTCTTGACGTACGTGCGGTGACGGTTCACGCTCGCGGTATGGCCTGGACCACCCCGCCGCGGCTCGACCCTGAGCGGAGCCGCCGCCGCCTGCAACTCCTCGCCGAGTTGGCCGGCGCCCGCGCGGTACGTCAGCGCGAGCGGCCGCAGCGGGTCCGGACCGAGCGTCTGCGCCAGCTCATCGCCACCCGCCGGCGCATCGCCGGCTGACCGACTTTCTCCAGGAACGGCCGGCCCTTCGGGGCGTTGACCGGTCGCCTGCCGACCCGACCGGTTAACGTGCACGCGTGACGAGTCGGCGTCTGCCGAGGCCAATTTTGGGGGGACCGTGTCGTACTTCGCTGCTGCCGTGGCGCGCATCGACGGCGGCTGGACCGCCGACGAGGTGAGCCTGCGGGGCGTCACCGACATCGAGGAAGTCGCCGACCGGCTGCGCGACGTCGAGCCGGACGCCGACCTGTCCCTGCTCTTCGTCGAGGCCGACGACACGTACCTGGTGATCCTGCGCCTGGACGAGGGGGAGGACCTGCGGATCTTCGGCTCCGACTCGGCGTACGCGGACGAGTCCCGGCTCGGCGCCCTGCTGGTCGGCGACCTGAAGACCTCGGTCACCGGGCTGGAGGACACCGAGGAGCCGCGGGCGGTCGCCGGAAGCGACGACGACGCCGAGCAGCCGGCGGTGGACCCGGAGGCCGACCCGGTGGGCGACGCGGACATCCTCGCCGACCTGGGCATCTCGGCGCAGAAGCTGCTCGCCCTCTGCGGCCACGAGGGCATGATGCCGGCCGACGTGACCGCCGAGATCTGCCAGGTGCTGGGCTGCGGGGACGAGGTCGAGGAGCTGCGTGAGGTCTGAACCGTCCGAGTCTGTGGTGCCCGGCGCCGCGGAACCGGCTGACGCCACCGACCCGGCGCTGGAGACCGTACGCCCGGGGCAGCCGACCCCGGGCCGGCTGGGCCGGGTCGGGCCGGGCGCGGACGAGGGGCTGGCCGACCCGGGTGGCGTGGGCCGCCGGCAGCGGCACGAGCTGTGGATGCGCCGGGCCCTGGAGGTCGCGGTGACCGGCCCGGACACCGCACCGGCGGAGGACGTCGACGCGGCCGTCGAGGACATCCCGGTCGGCGCGGTGCTCTACGGCCCGGACGGCGCCGAGCTGGCGGTCGGGCGCAACGAGCGGGAGCTGACCGGGGACCCGACCGCGCACGCCGAGGTGCTGGCGCTGCGGCGGGCCGCCGAGCGGCTGGGACGCTGGCGGCTGGACGGCTGCACCCTGGTGGTGACCCTGGAGCCCTGCACGATGTGCGCGGGGGCGATCGCCCTGGCCCGGATCTCGACCGTGGTCTTCGGTGCGTGGGAGCCGAAGACGGGCGCGGTCGGCTCGCTCTGGGACGTGCTGCGCGACCGCCGCCTGACGCACCGCCCCGAGGTGTACGGCGGCGTGCTGGAGACCGAGAGCGCGGCGCTGCTGCGCGCCTTCTTCCGCTGACCGGTGCTGCCGGGCTCAGGCCGGTGTCGGCGCGGGGCGGAGCAGGGTCTCCGCCACCGCCCGGGCGGCCCCGCTCCACGGCGCCGGGCGCAGGGTCGCCGGGTCGAGCCGGACGATGGCCCGGGTGCCCTCGGCGTACACGGTGTCGCCGTCGAGCGAGCGGAATCGGAAGGCGTACTCGGCGCTGCTGGTGCCGAAGTGCTCCAGCCAGAAGTGCACCGCCACCGGACCGGTGGTGGCGATCGGGGCGCGGTAGCGGATGGTGAACTCGCGGACCGCGTGGAACACGTCGGGCGAGCTGTCCCGGCCACGGAAGCCGTGCCCCCGGCTGGCCCAGTACGGGGTGAGCGCCCGTTCCAGCAGCACCGCGTACCGCGCGTTGTGCAGGATGCCGAGGGCGTCGAGGTCGTCAAAGTGCACCGTGACGTGCTCGACGTGACCGAACTCGACGACCGGCCGGTCGACGGTGGCGTGGCTCATGGGCGGCCTTCCGGTAGCAGGGTCGGGTCGGGGCAGAGCGCCCGCAGTCGGGTGAGCAGGCCCTGGCGGGCGTGCCGGTAGGTGGCGTCCGGGTCCAGCAGCCGGGAGTGCATGGCCGCGCCGATCCCGAGCGCGTCGATCTCGTACGCCAGTTGCGGGACGTCCACGTCGGCGCGGAGTTCGCCGAGGTCGACGGCCTCCTGGACGAGGCGCTCGAGGAAGGCGGTCCAGCGGCCGAACGCGTCGGCGAGCCGGTCCCGGACCGGGCCGGGGCGGGCGTTGTACTCGAACTCGGTGTTCGCGAAGAAGCAGCCGCCGGGGAGCACCCGGGCGGCGTAGAAGTCGATCCGGGCCTCGTGCAGGGCCAGCAGCCGCCGGACCCCGCGCGGGGCGCGCAGGGCCGGGCCGACGATCCGCTCCTGCCACTGCGCCACGGCCCGGTCGACGGTGGCGAGCTGGAGCGCCTCCTTGGACCGCCAGTGCGCGAAGAGGCCGGACTTGCTGACCCCCAGCCGGTCGGCGAGCTGGCCGAGGGAGAGGCCGTCGAGGCCGGCCTCGGTGGCCAGCGCCACGGCGGCGTCCAGCACCGCCGCGCGGGTGCGGTCGCCACGGGCCACGCGGCCATCGGAGGTCATGCCGGCAGCGTAATCGAAAAAAGCATGACCGGTCGTATTTATTTATGTGACCTGGAACGCCGGCCGCCCCGCCACCGGGTGGTGGTGGGGCGGCCGACGGCTCCGGACGGGTCAGGCGATGGCGGTGTCGAGGGCGACCTCGACCATCTGGCTGAAGGTCTGCTCGCGCTCGGCGGAGGTGGTCTTCTCGCCGGTCTTGATGTGGTCGCTGACCGTCAGGATGGTCAGCGCGCGGGCCTTGAACCGGGCGGCGATCGTGTAGAGCGCCGCGGACTCCATCTCCACCGCGAGCACGCCGTAGTCGGCGAGGGTGTCGTAGAGGTCCGGCCGGTCGGTGTAGAAGGCGTCCGCCGCCAGGATCGGGCCGACGTGCATGGTGATGCCGCGCCGCTCGGCCACCTCGACCGAGGTGCGCAGCAGCCCGAAGTCGGCGACCGGGGCGTAGTCGATCAGCCCGTCGAACCGCATCCGGTTCATGTTCGAGTCGGTGGACGAGCCGATGGCGGCGATGACGTCCCGCAGCTGGAGGTCCTCGCTGAGGGCGCCGCAGGAGCCGACCCGGATCAGCGTCCGCACGCCGTACTCGTTGATCAGCTCGTGTGCGTAGATGGAGGCGGAGGGCATGCCCATGCCGGAGCCCTGGACGGAGACCTCGACGCCGTTCCAACGGCCGGTGAAGCCCAGCATGCCGCGAACCGTGGTGTAGCAGCGGGCGTCCTCGAGGTAGGTCTCCGCGATCCACTTGGCCCGCAGCGGGTCACCCGGCATCAGGACCCGCTCGGCGATCTCTCCCGGCTCAGCGCCGATGTGCGTACTCATGGCAAAGATCCTGCCAGGCCGGGCCCGGGGATGCCGGTTCGGCGTCCGGACCGGTGGTCCTGTACCGTACTCGGCGGTGGCGTGTCCGAGTGGCCTAAGGAGCACGCCTCGAAAGCGTGTGAGGGTTTACGCCCTCCGCGGGTTCAAATCCCGCCGCCACCGCTCGTGAGATGCGAGAACGCCCGGTCGATCCTGACGGATCGGCCGGGCGTTCCGCTTCTGGTCTCATTTTTGGTCTCAGTTCGTGCTCAAGAGGCCGGTTTCGGGTCCGCTGTCGGGCTGTCCCATAGCTAGCTCAGCCTTTGGTCTGGCGCGGGTCACGGCTACGGGGGTAGGTGCTTTTCTCGCCGATGGTGCCGTCCTTCTTCTTGATCACGTGCTCGACGTCGCGCTGGCTGGCGGTCTGTCGGCCCGCGGCCTCCGCTTCTGCCTTGGTGTCGTGCGTCGTGCTTGCGCGCTGGTTGCCCTCGGGGCGGTTCTTCCACTGACCGTCCTCGTGGTACGTCTCGATGTCGCCCTTTGCCATGGGTCGTGGCCTCCCTGAGTTGCATGGTTGGTCACGAATATTTGCCCCGGTCACATCTGCCCTCAAACGTCCCGAGCCGGACGCCGCTCAGCCTCGGGAAGGGCCAGGCGTCATGAAACACGACCTAGTGTGCCGGGGAGGGGGCCTCGGGAGGCCGGCCGGCGGCGTGGCGGGCGTCGGCGAGGGCGACGGCGAGCAGGACGAGCGCGGCCACGACCGCAGCGGCCAGCGCCGGGACGAAATACAGGGGGACGGCGGCGATCGCCAGGGCGGCGATGGCGACGACCCGCCGGATGGAAAAGGCATCAGGATGAGCGGCCGGCCGCACTGCAGGATCACGTACGGCAGCACGAACGCCCACCCGCGGCCGATGAACGCGTACGGCAGCGAGGTCGACATGACCAGCAGCCCGAAGGCACTGGCCAGGACGATCCACTGGATCTTGCGGCGGCGAGGGTCGAACCAGCTGGTGATGTGCGCGGTCGTGATCCACAACCAGATCAGCGGCAGCGACAGCACCGGCAGGAAGGCCATCGCCCGCCACCGGACGACGGCGTCTTCGCTGATGATGTCCCGCGCGACCCGGCTGACCACCCCGGCCAGGGCGAACACCAACACCAGGTCGACGAACAGTTCCAGGAAGTTGGCCTGCCGCACGTCCTCGCGCCGTTGCAACAGGTCCTGACCGTCTCCACCGCCTTCCCGATGCCCCATACCGCTCATGTTCGCCCGCACGACCCGGCTCACCGCGCCTTGGACATACAACGTCTACACCGACGCCATTGGCGCAGTCTCAGGCACTCCCCCAGTCCCCGACGGGACCGGGGCGGTGCGGTTGCTGACGCGGGTCGGATTGCCGGAGTTCCCACTCCTCCGCCAGGTCGTCCCAGTAGTCCGCGGAGAGCCCGCGGCGGCCGTGCGCCAGCCAGCCGGCCGTGTCGCGTTCCAGGTGCAGGCCCAGCTCGGCGAAGGCGTCGATCCACGGCCCCGGCTCGGCGCCCAGCCGGGCGAGCGCGGCGTTGATCGGCCATTCGCCGCGCGGTCGGTCCAGCGCGCGGTCGAAGCACGGCCCCCAGCTCACCTCGCCGCCCAGCCACACCACCGCCGACTGGTGGCCCAGCCCGCCAGCGAACTCCGCCTCCAGGTACGCCACCGGGCCCTGCCGGGACCAGCGGGCTAGCAGCTCCGACAACTCCAGCTCGGCGCGTCTGCCGCCGCGCCGCGACCTGGAGTCGTCGCCGGCCAGGGACGGCGAGAGGACGAGCTGGAACGGCTGCTCCGCCGACGGCTCCCCGGTGGCGAAGTCCGGTAGCTCGCCGGTCAGCTCCTGGACCAGTTGCGGGGTGACCGGCAGCAGCGCGAAGTCCTGGCGGAGCGCGCCGAGGACCGCGTGGTCCAGGTCGGTGATCTGCTCGCGGAGCAGCTCGACGTCGGCCACCACCGCGCTGAGCTGGTAACTCATCCGATCCTCTCGGCGTCCACAGGCTGTGGATGGAACATGTGTACGACGACGGGTCAGTCCTTGGCGGGCGGCGGGGAGTCGGTCATCTCGAAGGCCATCAGCGTCGCGCCCACCCGCACCGTACCGGGGGCGTGCGGGGGTCGGGCCGCGTCGTGCAGTTCGGTCATGACCGCTTGCAGGCGACGCCGGGCCGCCTCCCACTCCGCGGGGGAGACCCAGAGCTCGGCGTCGACCGTGACGCCGGCGGTCTCCGGGGTCCGGTGGGCCACCCGGTCCAGCAGGTTGCGGGCCAGCGACTCGGCGAGCAGCGCCTGTCCCTCCTGCTGCTCGGTGAGCCACGGACCGCGTACCGCGCGGTAGCGGCGTTCCCGGCCGCCGCGCCGGCTGCGTACGTCGGCCAGTTCCACCAGGCCGGCGGCGTCCAGCCGGCGCAGGTGCTGGCTGGCGAGGGCGTGCGAGATCTCCAGCTCGCGGGCGAGCGCCGCGGCGGAGAGCGGCGCGCTCCACAGCAACGAGAGCATGCGCAGTCGTACCGGATGGGCCAGCGCCCGCAGGCGCGGATCGGTGGTGCTCACGGCCGCCATTGAACCGCATCCGGCCATCGGACCGACACCCAAGCATTGACTTGGGGGTCCGCGGTGGACAGAATCGCGGCACCACGGGGAGGTGCCATGAGCTGGGGTACGACGAGAGTCCTGGGCAACCGCGACGCCGGCCGCTACCTGGTCGCGGTGCTGGTCTCCGGGTTCGGCACGGCGGCGATGCTGCTGGCCGCCGGGATCTGGGTAAAGGACCTGACCGGGTCGAGCAGCCTGGCCGGGCTGGTCACCCTCGGCATCTGGGGGCCCACCCTGGTCGGCCCGCTGATCGGCGTGCTCGCCGACCGGTTCCGCCGCCGGCCCCTGCTGATCGTCCTGCACGTCGCGATGGCGGCGCTGCTGCCCGTGCTGCTGCTGGTCGACAGCGCCGCCCGGATCTGGCTGATCTTCGCGGTAATGGCCGCGTACGGGGTCAGCTTCGTGCTGATCGACTCGGCCGAGGCCGCCCTGGTGCCGCGGGTCGTTCCCGGCGAGCTGCTCGGCGACTTCAACGGGCTGCGGATGACCGTCAGCGAGGGGATGAAACTGCTCGCCCCGCTGGTCGGCGCCGGCCTCTTCGCCGCGTACGGCGGGCACATCGTGGTGCTGCTCGACACCGCCACCTTCGCCCTCGCCGCGCTCGTGCTCGCCTCGCTCCGGGTACGCGACGATCCGCCGCCCCCACCCGAGCCGTGGGGCCGGCAGCTCGCCGACGGGCTGGGCCACCTGCGCCGGCACGGCCCGCTCCGGCACCTGATTGTCTGCGCCGGCGCCACCCTGCTGCTGATCGGGATCGACGGCGCCGTCGCGTACGCCGTGGTCGACGCCGGCCTGCACCGGCCGCCGGAGTTCAACGGCGTGCTCGGCACGGTGCAGGGGGTGGGGTCGCTGGTCGGTGGACTGGCCGCCGGGGCGCTGCTGCGCCGGCTCGGTGAGCGGCGGGTGACGGCCGCGGCCATCGCGCTCCTCGCCGCCGGCCTGGCGCTGCGCGCCGCGCCCGCCCTCGCCCCGGTTGCCGCGGGCAGCCTGGCCATCGGGGTCGGGGCACCGTTGGTGCTGATCACGGTCTGGACCGCCGTGCAGCGGGAGACGCCGGACGCGCTGGTCGGCCGGGTCTCCGCCGCCGTCAACACGCTCACCTTCGGCCCCGGCACGCTGGCCGTGCTCGCCGGCGCCAGCCTGCTGGTGCTGGTCGACCACCGGGTGATCCTGCTGGTCTCGGCGGTCGGCGCGGTGGCGCTCGCCGGCTGGGCGCTGCGCGGCGGCGACCATCGGGGCGAGCCCGCCGACCGCCCGCCGGCCGATCCGGCACCGTCAGGCCGGCCGGGGCCGCAGCCGACTGGTCCGGCCACGACGGGGTCGACGCCGACCACCGCCGCGATCGTAGGGTCGCCTGGCTGCGCCGGCCACGGGTCCTGAGATCGCCGCAGGGCATACTGAGTATGCTGGCCGGCTGTGCGATCTGATCATCGAACATTGGCCCTCACCGTCGTGGTGGGAGGTTTCCTGCTTGGCTTCGTCGACTTCGTGTGGATCAAGTCGGTGCCGTATCCCTTTGCCGAACTCGGCAACTCCACCGCCACGTGGGCAGTTGCCGCCTTCGCCTTCGGGTACTGGGTCCGGTCGGGCCGCGTGCGCCCGGCCCTGGGCGCCGCCGTACTGCTCGTCGTCGCGGTGCCCAGCTACTACCTGGCGGCGACGCTCGTCCAGGGCGACGACCTGTCCGTGGTGTGGGCACCGACCTCGTTGGTGTGGATGGTCTTCGGCGTTCTCGCCGGGGTGGTCTTCGGCACCGGCGGCACCTGGGCGCGTGAGAAGGGCTGGCGACAGGTTGTCGGGATCGCACTGCCGGCTGCGGTGTTCTTCGAGGAAGCGGCAAGGTTCGCCCGCCGGGCCAATGATCCCAACTACCCCTCCGGCTCCGGCTGGAATGTCGCCATCGATGTCGCGCTCGGTGTTCTGGTCGTCGTGCTGATCGGGAGAACGAGCCGGCAGCGAGCGCTCGCGTTGGCCGTGGCCCTGCCCCTAGCAATGACCATCTTCATCGGATTCGCGGTGGCCGGCGGCTATTAGCCTCGGCATCCGGCCGGAACAGGGGCAAGTGAGACGAGAGTGACCGTAGAGACGACAAACGGCCGGCCCCGGGTCGGGGCCGGCCCTTTTCGTCGACGGCGGAGGATACGAGATTCGAACTCGTGAGGGTGTTAACCCAACACGCTTTCCAAGTCTGCTCGGCCCTATACGCGCTTGATCGGGTCGGTTCGCTACCTGGGCCAACTCGACCGACCGGTCGTTCACGGTCGCCCCCGCACACTGGCGAACGAGACGCCAAGTGAGACGAAGTCAGGACGGCGCCCAATCATCCTGATCTAAAGGCCGCCCCCGACGGTCAGACGTAAATCCGCGGCGCGCCGACGCCGGCCAAGGGCTCTAGCTCGCGCCAGCCATGTCGGTATCGAGTAATTCGCCACCGAACTCCCCCCACAGCCACTTCTGGTCGGAGGCGTCGCAACTACGATCCACCCATGCCCGAGTCTTCCAGATTGCCGGAACTTCCCAATACGCCTGCAGGGACGGCGGCGCTGTCCGTGGCCACCCGTTACTGCTCGCCTGCGCTGCTCAACCACTCCATCCGGTCCTACCTGTGGGGGGTCATGTACGCCCGTGCACACGGAATTGCCTTCGATGACGAGCTGCACTACGTCTCGGCCCTCCTGCACGATGCCGGGCTCACCGAGCCGTTCGACAGTCATTCGCTTCCGTTCGAGGAGGCCGGCGGGAACCTCGCCTGGGTATTCGGAGTCGCCGCCGGCTGGCCCGAGACCCGCACGGCCCGCGTGGAACACGTCATCGTCACCCACATGCGCGCCGACGTGTCCGGCGCCGAGGACGCCGAGTCCCACCTGCTGCAGGTCGCGACGGCCTGGGACGTGGCAGGACGACGTCCTGAGGAATTCTCCGAGGCCAGCAGGAAAAGCGTGCTCGACCGGTACCCCCGACTCGACTTCGCCACGGAGTTCCTGGCCTCGTTCGAGGACCAGGCGGAACGCAAGCCGTCCAGTGCGGCAGCACAGGCAATCGAATCCGGCGCACGCCTCCGGATCCCCGCGCATCCGCTCGACGCCTATTCGTCCCGGCTCTGACCTGCCCCTGGCTCAGGCCCTATTAACTCTCGCCAACACCCGGCGGAATCGGCCTGCGAGATCCCAGAAGCAGAGCTCAGGCGTACTCAGTCCCGATGCCGAACATCAGGAGCACGAAGACGGGAGGCGCATACAGCCCCAGCCGCAAGTCGGCGATTTCATGCCGATCCCGCCGATTCCCAGAATCCCCCGGCCGCCAGCGGGGCGACGTGGCGGTAAACATTTGTGAGCCTCCCTCCCTGGACGTGCTGACGGGAAGCTGGCACAGGTGGGCTGGGCAGCGGCGTCTTGCCATACCTGATGGTGCTACGAGGGGATGGAGCAGACTCACCACGCTGATCGTCCCCAACACGCGGGTCCAATCGTCGAGCGGATGGCGATCCACGTGGATCGAGATTGCCACGAACACAAGCCCAAGGAATGCGCCGCCAGTGGTCGCGGCGGCTAGATAGAACTCTCGCCAACTGGCGAGGGCTTCAGACAACTCACCGGACGGTCCAGGGTTGCGACACATGCGCCGAAAGCTGAGAGAAAGACAGACGCCGAGGGTGCCGGCGGTGCCGACCTGCATCTGCGTTAACGAGGACACCTGGGGATTGTCAACCGCTCGGGCAGCCAGGCAGGCGTATTTACGTAGGTCTCGAACTGACAAACGGGCACCGAGATGGGCGTGAAGCCGATGGCGTCGAGATGGCGGTCGCCATGGGGAGGGGGTCACCATTTTTGCGCGCGCGTCAACGAATGGGTCGCTACCAAGATCCGCTGGCGGCTCACCGTCGACACCACGGAGAAGAACGCTCTGACCGGCTGGGCGAACCCCTGCCCCAACGTCACCATCACCGTCGTCCGCGCCTGCTAACAGCTACGGGTAGGGCGGTGGGGGCATACCCGCCCCGCCGCCCTCGGCCAATCTACGCATTACGAGTCGGTCCCCGGCTGCTGATCCGCCGCCTGCCTCCTACTCCCCCTGGTGCCTCAGCCCGCGATCGTCCGCTCTTGCTCGCCGGCTTGGCTGCTCGATTGGCCGCTCGGCGAGTCCGGAGGGCCGCGGCCTTGCCTGCTGGAAGCGGCTGCTCAAGCTCGCTGGGGTGCGGGACGGCCGGTTGCACGATGCCCGGGCACACCGCCGCCACCGTGCTCCTGGTCCTCAGCGTCGCTGGCCGGGCCGTGATGGGCATCATGGGCTGGTCGAACTCGGCCATGGCGGTCCGGTACCAGCACATGACCGACCAGGTGCGCCGGGACATCGCGCAGCAGTTTGGCGGGGCTGCTCTGGGGCGACCCGCCCCGCTGGCCGGCGGATTCCGGAGCCGGGCCGCCAGACGGGCCGGAACAGGGCAAGTGAGACGACAACAGAGACGAGGGCGACGTGGAGACGACCAAGGGCCGGTCCCTGATGGGGCCGGCCCTTCCGTTTGCGCCGTTCATAAGAGCGGAGGATACGAGATTCGAACTCGTGAGGGTGTTAACCCAACACGCTTTCCAAGCGTGCGCCCTAGGCCTCTAGGCGAATCCTCCGCGAGCCAGGATACAGGTCTCTCGCGGGCGGGCCACCCCACCACCCCCTGAAGATCCACGCCCAGTCGGGTAGGCTTGGCGGCACCTCCCGTGCGGCGGTATCTCGTGAACCTCCCCAGGGCCGGAAGGCAGCAAGGATAAGCGAGCTCTGCCGGGTGCACGGGAGGCCTTTCTGTCTCCGGGTGCCGGTAACGTTCCTGCGGGTCAGGTCACGGGGTGGTGGGTGGTCACCCGCGCCCGACCGGCGCAGAATGGCTCGGTCGAGAGGAGGCGGTACGGGTGGCACTGGCCCTATACCGCAAGTACCGGCCCCGTACGTTCGCCGAGGTCATCGGCCAGGAGCACGTCACCGAGCCACTGTCGCAGGCATTGCGCAGCGGGCGGCTGAACCACGCGTACCTCTTCTCCGGCCCGCGCGGCTGCGGCAAGACCTCCAGCGCCCGGATCCTGGCCCGCTCGCTCAACTGCGAGCAGGGTCCCACCCCCGAGCCCTGCGGCCAGTGTGAGTCGTGTCGCTCGCTGGCCACCGACGGCGCCGGCTCGATCGACGTCATCGAGATCGACGCGGCCAGCCACGGCGGCGTCGACGACGCCCGTGAGCTGCGCGAGAAGGCGTTCTTCGCGCCGGCCCGCAGCCGCTTCAAGATCTACGTCATCGACGAGGCGCACATGGTCTCGTCGGCCGGCTTCAACGCCCTGCTCAAGCTGGTCGAGGAGCCGCCGGAGTACGTCAAGTTCATCTTCGCCACCACCGAGCCGGAGAAGGTCCTCGGCACGATCAAGTCGCGGACCCACCACTACCCGTTCCGGCTGATGCCGCCGAAGGTCCTGCGGCCCTACCTGGAGCAGCTCTGCGCGGCGGAGGGGGTCAAGGTCGAGCCGGCGGTCTTCCCGCTGGTGGTGCGCGCCGGCGGCGGCAGCGCCCGGGACAGCCTCTCCGTGCTCGACCAGCTCATCGCGGGCGCCGGCCCGGAGGGCGTCAGCTACGCCCGGGCCGCCGCCCTGCTCGGGGTCACCGACTCGGCGCTGATCGACGAGATGTGCGACGCGCTCGCCGCCGGGGACGGCGCGGCCGCGTACGCCACCGTCGACCGGGTGGCCGAGGCCGGGCACGACCCGCGCCGGTTCGCTTCCGACCTGCTGGAACGGCTGCGCGACCTGATCGTCATGCAGCAGGTGCCGGACGCCGCCGCCCGGGGCCTGATCGACGGTCCGGAGGACCAGATCGAGCGGATGGCCGTCCAGGCCCAGCGGCTCGGCCCGGCCACCCTGTCCCGCTGCGCCGACATCGTGCACAACGGCCTGGTCGAGATGCGCGGCATCACCGCGCCCCGGCTGCTGCTGGAGCTGATCTGCGCCCGGATGCTGCTGCCCGGCGTGGACGACTCGACCGGTGGCCTGCTCCAGCGCCTGGAGCGGATGGAACGGCGGCTCACCCTGGGTGGCGCCGAGCTGCCGTCGGCCGCCGCCGGCCCCGCGCCGGTCGCCCCGACCACCGAGGTACGCCGCGAGCCTCCCGCCCCGACCGCGGCTGCCGCCGCGCCCCACCCGGACACCGCCGGCACGCCGGCGGCTGCCGGCTCCCCGTCCGGGCCGGCTGCCGCCCGCGCCGCCGCCGCGGCCGCCGGTGCCCGTTCGGCGTCGGCGGTGATGCCCGACCCGGCCACCCCCGAGCCGCCCCGTCCGGGTGCCGCCCCGGCCGGCGCGCTCGACGCCGTCGCCGTACGCCGGGTCTGGCCCGAGGTGGTCGGCAAGGTCAACCGGACCAACAAGCGGATCGCGGCGCTGATGCGCGACGCGGTGGTCCGCGAACTCGACGACGACACGCTGGTGCTGAGCGTGAAGTCGACGGTGCTGGCGAAGATGATGGCCGACCACGCCGCGGTGCTCACCGACGCGCTCTACGAGGAGCTGGGCGGCCGCTGGCAGATCCGCTGCGAGGTGGCCGGGGAGCGGGGCGCTGCCACGCTCGGCGGGCCGGCGCGCCCGTCCGGCCCGGCCCGACCGGCGCCGTCGACCCCGGCGGGCCCGTCCGACGCCCCCGCCGGTGGCCGGTCCGGGAACTCCGCCGGTGGGCCCGCCCGGGCGTCCGATCCGTCCGGTGGTCCGGCGCGGCGACCGGCCGGTCCGGCCGCCCGGGAGACCGGTGCCGGTCCCGTCGACGATGACGACGAGGAGGACTGGCCGGAGCCGGCCCGACCGGGTGGTGCCACCGAGTCGACGCGCGCCGGAGTCGACCCGGCGACCGCCGCGGAGAGCGCGGACGACTGGCCGGAGGCCGCTCGCCCGGGTGGTCCGCCGGCCGCCGCGACCACCGCTGTCCCGTCGCCCGTTTCCGCGCCGGCCGTCGCGGCTCCCGCCGTACCGAAGCCGGCCGGACCGCCGACCACGCCGCCGCAGCCCGCGGCGGGTGCCGCCGGCGGCGCGCCGGTGAGCAGCGCGATCGCGGCGGCCCGGGCGGCCGCGGCGGCTGCGGCGGGGAGCGGCCCGGGCAAGGGTCCCCGAGGGCCGCAGGCGGCCCGGCAGACCGCGGACGCCGACTGGGCGGGCGAGCCGCCCTACGATCCGGACTTCGACGGGCCGATCCGTCCGGGCGGGCGGGCGACGGCCCCGACCCCGGCAGCCCCGGCCTACGAGGGCTTCGACCCGGGTGACGAGCCGCTGGACGACGTGATCGACGAGCGGACCGCCCGGCAGTCCAGCGAGGAACAGGCGGTGCAACTGCTGCGCGAGACGTTCGGCGCCGAGAAGATCGACGAGGTGGATGCGCGCTGAGCGTGCGTCGACCGCCGAGGAGCTGTGCCGTCGCCCGACTAGGCTGGGCGCGGCCGACCAGACGACTGTGAGAAGGAGCCATCCGTGCGCCCAGGTGGACAGCCGAACATGCAGCAGATGCTGAAGCAGGCGCAGAAGATGCAGCAGCAGATCACCAAGGCCCAGGCCGAGCTGGCCGAGGCGGAGCTGACCGGCACCGCGGGCGGCGGGCTGGTCACCGCCACCGTCTCCGGCACCGGTGAGGTCAAGAGCATCAAGATTGATCCGAAGGCGGTCGACCCGGAGGACGTGGAGACCCTGGAGGACCTGGTCGTCGCGGCCCTGCACAACGCGGCCGAGGCGGCCCGGGAACTGACCGAGAAGAAGATGGGCCCGGTCACCGGCGGGATGGGCGGCCTCGGCCTGCCCGGGTTCTGAGCCGGCAGATGTACGAGGGTGCCATCCAGGATCTGATCGACGAGCTGGGCCGGCTGCCGGGCGTCGGCCCGAAGAGCGCCCAGCGGATCGCCTTCCACGTCCTGTCGGCGGATCCGGCCGACGTGAACCGGCTGGCCGGTGCGCTGCGCAAGGTCAAGGAGCTGGTGCGGTTCTGCACCACCTGCTTCAACGTGGCCGAGTCGGAGCAGTGCCGGATCTGCCGCGACGCGCGGCGTACGGACGAGGTGCTCTGCGTGGTCGAGGAGCCCAAGGACGTGGTGGCGATCGAGCGGACCGGTGAGTTCCGCGGTCGCTACCACGTGCTCGGCGGCGCCATCAACCCGCTGGAGGGGATCGGCCCCGACAACCTGCGGATCCGGGAGCTGATGACCCGGCTGGGCGGGGGTGCGGTCCGCGAGCTGATCCTCGCCACCGATCCGAACACCGAGGGTGAGGCGACCGCGACGTACCTGGCCCTGATGGTCAAGCCGATGGGGATCGCGGTGACCCGCCTGGCGAGCGGCCTGCCGGTCGGCGGCGACCTGGAGTACGCCGACGAGATCACCCTGGGTCGGGCGTTCGAGGGCCGCCGGGCGGTCTGACCGCCTGCTCGGACGGGGGAGGTGTTGGTGGCGCGAAGGTCGGGCGACGCCTCCCCCCGCACCGAGCCCACGGTGCGGCGATGGTGTCGTAACCGGAATGTGGGACGAGTGAGCTTCGCCACGTGTCCATAGGGTCGGCCCCAGTATGGGCCGTTTTGTGGGCGCCCGTCCGATCTCACCGTCTGCTCATAGCTGTGACAGTCCTGTTTGTCGATAGATCAGGTGCTGTCAGACGCGGCCGCTTGGTGTCGGGTTGATAGCGATTGCCTAACGGCCGTTCCGCTTCTGTGTGTCGTGTCATAGCCTCCCGCACACGGACTGAGTCACAGCTCGGCGTGGACATGCGCATGACAGAGGTGAGAGATGCAGGCGAGCAGGCTTAAAGCGGCCGTGGCCCTGGCGGCCGCTGCCGCTCTGGCGGTCGGGGCATCCGGCTGTGCCAAGAGCGAGCGCGACGGGGACAGCGGTGGGGCCAAGACTGGCGGCACCTTCGTCTTCGCGGGCGCTGGCGACCCCAAGAACTTCGACCCGATCTTCAACGACGACGGTGAGTCCTTCCGGCCGATCCGCCAGATGTACGACACCCTGGTGCAGAACAAGCCGGGCACGGCCGACCTGCAGGGTGCCCTGGCGGAGAGCTGGGAGCACGACGCGGACGGCAAGGTCTGGACCTTCCACCTGCGCAAGGGCGTGAAGTTCCACGACGGCACCGACTTCAACGCCGCCGCGGTCTGCTTCAACTTCGACCGCTGGTACAACATGAAGGGCGCCGGCGCCCAGTCGCAGATGATCTACTACTCGGACGTCTTCGGCGGCTTCGCCAAGAACGAGGCTCCGGACCTGGGCAAGCCGGTCTACAACAAGTGCGAGGCGAAGGACGACGCCACTGCCGTCGTCACGATGAACCAGTACAAGGGCGCCTTCCCCGGTGCCTTCGCGCTGACCGCGCTCTCCATGGCCAGCCCGGAGGCGCTGAAGAAGTACGACGCCGACACGGTCAAGCAGAACGGCGACTCGTTCGAGTACAGCGCGTTCGCCAACGAGCACCCGGTCGGCACCGGCCCGTTCAAGTTCGCCGGTTGGGACAAGGCCAAGGGTGAGATCACCCTGGAGCGGAACCCCGACTACTGGGGCGAGAAGGCCAAGGTCGACAAGCTCGTCATCAAGATCATCAAGGACGAGAACACCCGCAAGCAGGAGCTGAAGGCCGGCACCGTCCAGGGTATCGACTTCCCGGCCCCGGCCGACCGCAAGTCGCTCGCCGCTGACGGCTTCCAGGTCCTCGACCGCCCGGCGTTCAACATCCTCTACATGGGCTTCAACCAGAAGAACCCGAAGCTGAAGGACCTGCGGGTGCGCCAGGCGATCGCCTACGCCCTCAACCGTCAGCAGCTCGTCCAGACCAAGGGCCCGGGTGGCACCAAGGTCGCCGACGAGTTCATGCCGGACACCGTGCTCGGCTACGCCCAGGACGTGCAGAAGTACGAGTACAACCCGGACAAGGCCAAGCAGCTGCTCAAGGAGGCCGGGGTCACGAACCTGACCCTGAACTTCTACTACCCGACCGACGTCTCCCGGCCGTACATGCCGAACCCGCAGGAGATCTTCACCGTCCTGGCCAACGACCTCCAGGCCGTCGGCATCAAGGTCAACGGTGTGGCCCGCCCGTGGAACGGTGGCTACAAGGACGACGTGCAGCAGTTCGGCAAGCAGGACCTGCACATCCTCGGCTGGACCGGTGACTACAACGACCCGGGCAACTTCGTCGGCACCTTCTTCGGCCGGTCCAAGGTCGAGTTCGGTGACGCCGCGATGACCGACATGTTCGACGCCATCAGCAAGGCCGACGGCACGGTCGACGAGGCCGGCAAGAAGGCCGCCTGGGAGCAGGTCAACCGCGACATCGCCGCGAAGTGGCTGCCGGCCGTGCCGATCTGGCACGCCCCGCCGGCCATCGTGGTCACCAAGGACGTCAAGGGTCTGGTCGCCAGCCCGCTGACCGACGAGCGGTTCAACACGGTCAGCGTCGGCTGAGGACGCCGCTGACGCCGTACGTGGATTCGGCCCGGGCCGGGCTTCCCCGGCCCGGGCCGACCCGCTGTTATCGAGAATCTGGTGTGTGAGAGATGTTGCGAGTCATAGTCCGCCGCCTGCTGCAACTGGTGGTGACCCTGATAGCGCTGTCCGCGCTGATCTTCATCTGGCTGCGGAACCTGCCCGGCGGCCCGATCGAGGCGCTGCTCGGTGAGCGGGCCACGCCGGAGCGGCGTGCCCTGCTAACCAAGGCGCTCGGCTACGACCAGCCGATCCTGGTGCAGTACGCCAAGTTCATGCAGCGGGTCCTGGGCGGCGACTTCGGCAACTCCATCCGGACCGGCGACTCGGTCATCGACGTGATCGGCCGGGCCTTCCCGGCCACCATCGAGCTGGCCGTCGCCGCCATGATCATCGCGGTCGGGCTCGGCGTGCCGCTGGGTTACCTCGCCGCCCGGCACCGGGGCCGGCTGCTGGACAACCTCAGCATCGCCGGCACCCTGCTCGGCATCTCGATTCCGATCTTCTTCCTGGGCTACCTGCTCAAGGACGTCTTCACCCAGAACATCCACTGGTTCCCGCCCTCCGGGCGGATCAGCACCGGGGTGGACAACACCGAGATCACCGGCTTCTTCGTCCTCGACGGACTGCTCACCCGGGAGTTCGACGCCACCGCCGACGCGCTCTGGCACCTGATCCTGCCGGCGTTCACGCTGGCCACCATCCCGCTGGCGGTGATCGTGCGGATCACCCGGGCCAGCGTGCTCGACGTGCTCAACGAGGACTACGTCCGGACGGCGGAGGCCAAGGGCCTGCGGCACAAGGTCATCCGGGGCCGGCACATCCTGCGCAACGCCCTGCTGCCGGTGGTCACCACCATCGGCCTGCAGACCGGCGCGCTGCTCTCCGGCGCGGTGCTCACCGAGAAGGTCTACAACTGGGGCGGCCTGGGGACGCTGATCACCGACTCGATCAGCGGGGGTCGTGACTACCCGGTCCTCCAGGCGCTGATCCTGCTGGCCGCGCTGGTCTTCGTGGTGGTCAACCTCCTGGTCGACCTCTCCTACGCCTTCATCGACCCGAGGGTGCGTGTGCGATGAGTGATCCGATCACCCGCCCCACCGTGGGCGCCCAGCGCGACGGCGTCGACCCGTCCGCCGTCGAGGAGAAGCCCGAGGGAGTCCTCCCGAGCGCCATCGGCCGGCTCGGCGAGCGGAAGCGGGCCCGGCTGGAGGCGCTGGCGCAGGCCAGCGCCGACAAGGGCGGCGTGAGCCTGCTCCGGGACGCGTTCCGCCGACTGCGGCGGAACCCGGTGGCCATCGTCGGCGCCGTCATCGTCGGCCTCTTCGTCCTGGTGGCGATCTTCGCGCCGCTGCTCGCGCCGCACGACCCGGCGCAGCGGTTCGACGAGCTCACGAAGAACCTCACCGTCGACAGCATCCCCGGGGCCAGCAGCAACTTCCCGTTGGGCTCCGACCCGCTGGGCCGGGACTTCCTGTCCCGGATGATCTACGGCAGCCGGCAGACCCTCTTCGTCGGCGTGGTCGCCACCCTGATCGGGCTGGGCCTCGGCGTGCTGATCGGTGCGCTCTCCGGCGCCTTCGGCGGCTGGGTCGACAACGTCCTGATGCGTTTCACCGACGTGATGCTGGCCCTGCCGGCCCTGCTGCTGGCGATCAGCCTGGTGGCCATGGCCAGCCGGTCGAGCCAGTGGACGGTCATCTTCGCGGTGGCCATCGTCAACGTGCCGATCTTCGCCCGGCTGCTGCGCGGGTCGATGCTGGCGCAACGGGAGAGCGACCATGTGCTGGCCGCCCGGGCGCTCGGCGTGAAACAGCGCTCCATCGTGGTGCGGCACATGCTGCCCAACGCGATGACCGCGGTGATCGTGCAGGCGACGCTGACCCTCTCCACCGCGATCCTGGAAGCCGCCTCGCTCTCCTTCCTCGGTCTCGGTGACCCGGACATCAACCGGGCCGAGTGGGGCCTGATGCTCGGGGTGGACGGCCAGCGCTACTTCGACGTCCGCCCCGAACTGGCCTACTACCCGGCCATCGCGATCATCGTGGTCGCGCTCGGCTTCACCCTGCTGGGTGAGGGCATGCGCGAGGCGATCGACCCGAAGAACCGGCGGTGACGACGGTGATGCGGTGGACCAGCACGGCCGGCACGTGCCGGCGAGAGGAAGTGACCCGATGAGCCTGCTCGACGTACGCGACCTGAGCGTGGTGTTCCAGCGCCGCGGTGAGCAGCCGTTCACCGCGGTCGACAAGGTCAGCTTCAGCGTGGAGCCGGGACAGACCGTGGGTCTGGTCGGCGAGTCCGGCTGCGGCAAGAGCGTGACCAGCCTGGCGATCATGGGCCTGCTGCCCCGGCGGGGCAACAAGGTCAGCGGTCAGGTGCTCTTCGAGGGCGCCGACCTGCTCCAGCTGCGCCCGGACGACATGCGGGACCGGCGCGGTCGGGACATCGGCATGATCTTCCAGGACCCGCTCTCCTCGTTGAACCCGGTCGTTCCGATCGGTGTCCAGGTTGCCGAGGTGCTGGAGCGGCACCGCGGCATGGACCGCAAGGCGGCGCTGAAGGAGGCCCGGGAGCTGCTCGACGCGGTCGGCATCCCGGACCCGAACCGGCGGCTGAAGGAGTACCCGCACCAGCTCTCCGGCGGCATGCGGCAGCGCGCGCTGATCGCCATCGCGCTGGCCTGCAAGCCGCGGCTGCTGATCGCCGACGAGCCGACCACCGCCCTGGACGTGACCATCCAGGCGCAGATCCTCACCCTGCTCAAGCAGCTGGTCGACGAGACGGGCACCGCGCTCATCATGATCACGCACGACCTGGGCGTGGTGGCCGGCCTCTGCGACACGGTCAACGTGCTCTACGGCGGCAAGGTGGTGGAGCGGGCCGCCCGGCACGAGCTGTTCGCCCGGCCGCGGCACCCGTACACGCACGGGCTGCTCAACTCGGTGCCGCGGCTGGACTCGCCGCGCGGCGAGCGGCTGCACGCCATCCGCGGCTCGGTGGCCGACAACATCCCGTGGGTCGAGGGGTGTGCGTTCGCGCCCCGCTGCAACAGCGTGGTGGACGCCTGCCTGGAGGGCACGCCTCCGCTCGAGCCCACCGCGACCGGCGGCGACCTGCGCTGCAACAACCCCGTAACCGAGGAGGTGGCGGTCCCGTGACCGAGCGGACCGAACCACTGGTCGAACTGCGCGACGTCAAGGTCCACTTCCCGATCAAGAGCGGCGTGCTCTTCGACCGGACGGTGGGCTATGTCTACGCCGTCGACGGTGTCTCGCTGTCGATCAACAAGGGTGAGACGTACGGGCTGGTGGGCGAGTCGGGCTGCGGCAAGTCCACCCTCGGCCGGGGCCTGCTCCGGCTGGTCGAGCCGACCGACGGCGAGATCGTCTTCGACGGCACCGACGTCCGCTCGCTCAAGGGCGAGTCGATGCGCCGGGCCCGCCGCCGGATGCAGATGATCTTCCAGGACCCGCTGTCCAGCCTCGACCCCCGGCAGTCGGTGGAGTCGCTGCTGGTCGAGGGGCTCAAGGCGCACGGCCTGGCCGACGACAAGGCGGCCACCGCCAAGAAGCTCCGGGACGCCCTGGCGGCGGTCGGCCTGCCCGCCTCGGCGCTGAGCAAGTACCCGCACGAGTTCTCCGGCGGCCAGCGGCAGCGGATCGGCATCGCCCGGGCGCTGGTGCTCGACCCGGACCTGATCGTCGCCGACGAGCCGGTCTCCGCGCTGGACGTGTCGATCCAGGCCCAGGTGCTCAACCTGCTGGAGGACCTCCAGCACGAGCACGGCCTGACCTACCTGATCATCGCGCACGACCTGGCGGTGGTCCGGCACATCGCCGACACGGTCGGGGTGATGTACCTGGGTGGCCTGGTGGAGGAGGCGTCCAGCGACGACCTCTACCGCGAGCCGATGCACCCGTACACGAAGGCGCTGATGTCGGCGGTGCCGGTGCCGGACCCGCAGGTGGAGGACCGCCGCGAGCGGATCCTGCTCGCCGGCGACCTGCCCTCGCCGACGAACCCGCCGGCCGGTTGCCGGTTCCACACCCGCTGCCCGTGGGCCCAGCCGACCCGCTGTGCGGACGAGCGGCCGGCGTTGCGCGAGGTGCTCGACGGCCACCGGGTGGCCTGCCACTACGCCGAGGACATCGCGGCGGGCCGGATCCGGCCGCACGAGGTGGAGCCGGAGCTGGTCCGGCCGGACGACGGCGCGGCGTCGGGCGACACCGGTGAGCTGATCCCGACCCTGTGAGCGCAGGACGAGGCCCCCTTCCCCGGTGAACCGGGGAAGGGGGCCTCGTCGCGTCTCAGCCCTCGGGGCGGTTGAGCAGGGCGACCGCGACGGTGTGCACGGCGTCGAGCCCGGCCGGGTCGGCCAGCGACGCCCGGCCGCCGGTCACCACGTACCACTCGTCGGCGTCCTTGTACTGCACGCGCAGGATGACCTGGCCGTCGGCCCACTCGGTGCGCAGGGTCAGCTCACCGGTCACCACGCCGACCTCGTCGGTCATCACTCCGCCCGGACCGGCCGTGATGTCGGTCGTCCGCTGGGGCGGCCCGGCCGGTGCGCCGCCGGCGGGAGCTCCCGGGACGGCATCGGCCGACATGCCCGCCCCGGAGATGTCGGCGGGGGCGGGGGGCGCGCCGTCGGCTGTCATCCCGGCCGAGGTCGGGCCGGTCGTGGCCCCGCCACCGGTCGCCGCCGCCGCGTCCTCGCCCGCCGCGTCCGGCGTCTGCTCCGGCGTCTGCTCCGGCGCCGGCTTGCCGCCGGTTCCGGTCACGGCTTGTTCGCCCATGTGCAACCCTCCAACATGTCGGTCAGGGCGGCCTTCTCGGCGCTGGTCACCGTCAGCCGCCAGTAGTGCTTGACCGTCACCCAGTCGGCGGCGTACTGGCACCAGTACGACTTGTTCGCCGGCTTCCACTGGGACGGGTCCTGGTCACCCTTTGCCCGGTTGGAGCGCAGGGAAACCGCGATCAGCTGCGGCCGGGTCAGGTCGTTGGCGAAGTCCCCGCGCTTCGAGTCGTCCCACTCGTCCGCGCCCGACCGCCAGGCGTTGGCCAGCGGCACCACGTGGTCGATGTCGACGTCGGCGGGGTCGGTCAGCACCAGCCCGTCGTACGCGCTCTCCCAGCGACCGCCGACCACGTTGCAGCCGGAGAGCTTGATGCTCTCCCCGTCCCGCTGCAGCACGCTGTCCCGTACGTCGCAGTTCTTGCCGGTGTCCCGCCAGTGCGGGAAGCGGGACCGGCTGTAGCCCTTCATCGACCCGGCGGCGGCGACGGTCAGCTCGCCGAGCTGTTTGTTGACGTTCCCCGCTGCGCTCGGCGGGGCGTCCGGCTCGTCGACCACCGGCTGGCACCCGGCCGCGCCGAGGGCGAGCACCGCGGTGAGTGCGGCCGCCAACCCGGCACGGGCTTCTGACTTGGTACGCACAGACGACACCTCTCCAGCTTGCGGGCTCCCGGCGAGTCCGCACAGTACCCCGCGGCGGTTTCCGTGATTTGTGGCGTCGGGAGTGGAGCCCGGGCAGAGTGGTTTTCCATGACCACATCCGCACCCGCCCTGCGTACGAGCACCGTTGCCGGGCGGGGCACCCTGCTCGCCGCGATCCTCGCCTCCGGCATGGTCTTCCTGGACAGCACGGTGGTCAACGTGGCGTTGCCCCGGCTGGGCGCGGAACTCCACGCAAACGTGGCCGATCTCCAGTGGACCGTGAACGGCTACCTGCTCATGCTGGCCGCGTTCGTGCTGCTCGGGGGTGCGCTCGGCGACCGGTTCGGCCGGCGGCGCATCTTCCTGCTCGGCGTGGTGTGGTTCGCGGTGGCCTCCCTGCTCTGCGGTCTGTCCCAGGGGACCGGCTGGCTGATCGCCGCCCGGATCCTGCAGGGTGCCGGTGGGGCGCTGCTCACCCCCGGCTCGCTCTCCGTGCTCCAGGCCAGCTTCCACCCGGACGACCGGGGTCGGGCGATCGGCATCTGGTCCGGCCTGTCCGGCGTCTCCACCACCCTCGGGCCGCTGCTCGGCGGTTGGCTGATCGACGCGCTCTCCTGGCGATGGATCTTCTTCATCAACCTGCCGCTCGCGGTGGGCGTGGTGCTCGCCGCGCTGCGCTGGGTGCCGGAGAGCCGCGACGTGGAGGCGTCGCGTGCCGGGGGACGGCGGTTCGACATAGCCGGCACGCTGCTCGGCGCGTTGGGCCTGGGCGGCGTCACGTTCGCCCTGATCGACGCCCCGGCGCACGGCTTCAGCTCCCCGGCGGTGCTCGCGGCGGTGCTGGTCGGAGTGCTCTCCGTGGTGTTCTTCGTGCTGGTCGAGCGGCGGCGCGGGGACGCCGCGATGCTCCCCACCGGCCTGTTCAGCAGCCGGCTCTTCTCGGTGCTGAACATCTTCACCGTGGTGGTCTACGCCGCCCTGGGCGGCTTCACCTTCTTCCTCGCCGTCTACCTGCAGAACGGGGTGGGCTGGTCGGCGCTGCGCACCGGGCTGGCCACCGTGCCGATGTCGCTGCTCCTGCTGGTCGGCTCGCCCCGGGCCGGGGCGCTGTCGGCCCGGATCGGGCCCCGGCTGCCGCTCACCGTCGGCCCGGTGATCGCCGCAGCCGGGCTGCTGCTGCTGCGTCGGGTCGGACCGGGGGCGTCGTACTGGACCGACGTGCTGCCCGGAGTCGCCCTGTTCGGGGCGGGCCTGGCCCTGGTGGTGGCACCGCTGACGGCCTCCGTGCTGGCGGCGGTGGCGGACCGGTTCGCCGGGGTGGCCAGCGGCTTCAACAACGCCGCGTCCCGGGCCGGCGGCCTGCTGGCGGTGGCGGCGCTGCCGCTGCTGGTCGGCCTCTCCGGCACCGGGTACGAGCAGAAGACCGCGCTGGCCGGCGCGTTCCGGGGGGCGATGCTCTGGTGCGCGGGGCTGCTGCTGGTCGGAGCCGCGATGGCCGGGCTGCTGATCCACCGCCCGACCCGGAAGGCACCGCCGTCCCAACCCTGCCCCTCGCTCCCCGCGTCGACCCCGCCGGAGCGGAAGGGAAAGACTCCTTCTTGACGCCTCCGGTAGAGAAGGGGCCCCCTCTCAACAAGCGGCCCGGGCGCGGAGCGGAGCGACCGCAGGAGGTTGCTACGGTCGCCGGATGAGCGACCACGACGACCGGCTGCGGTACCGCCTGCTCACCGGGCCCGACGACGCGGAGTTCTGCCGCCGGGTCAGCGCGGCGCTGGCCGAGGGCTACCGACTGCACGGCTCGCCCGCGATGACGTTCGACGGTCAGCGGGTGATCGTCGCTCAGGCGGTCGTTCTGGACGACGGAACGCCGAGGATTCTGCCCGCCTGACGTCGATCCGGGGCCGGCCAGATCCGGCGTTGAGCAGGGTCCCCTGCTAGGCACGAGGCGTCAACAGGGGACCCTTCCTGGCAACTCAGCTCCGGGCGCGGTTTACCGCGCTGGTGACCGCCTTGATGGAGGCGGTGACGATGTTGGCGTCCACCCCGACGCCCCACACCGTCCGGCCGTCCACCTCGCACTCCACGTACGCGGCGGCCTGCGCGTCCCCACCGGAGGAGAGCGCGTGCTCGTGGTAGTCGAGCACCCGTACCGCCACGCCGAGGGACTGCAGCGCGTTGACGTACGCGTCGATCGGACCGTTGCCGACCGCGGTGAGCGGGTGGACCTCGCCGCGGTAGCCGACCCGGGCGTCGATCTCGACCTTGCCGTCGGCGGTGCCGATCGCGTAGTCGGCCAGGCTCACCACCGGGTCGACCTGGTGGTCGACCAGATAGTTGCGGGCGAAGATCTCCCACATGGTGCCCGGCTCGACCTCGCCGCCGTCGTGGTCGGTGACCTGCTGGACCACGCCGGAGAACTCGATCTGGAGGCGGCGCGGCAGGTCGAGCTGGTGCTCGGTCTTCATGATGTACGCGACGCCGCCCTTGCCCGACTGCGAGTTGACCCGGATGACCGCCTCGTAGGTGCGGCCCAGGTCCTTCGGGTCGATCGGCAGGTACGGCACGGCCCAGGTGAACTCGTCGACCGGCACCCCGGCCAGCGCGGCGTCGGCGTGCAGGGCGTCGAAGCCCTTGTTGATCGCGTCCTGGTGCGAGCCGGAGAAGGCGGTGTAGACCAGATCGCCCGCGTACGGGTGGCGCTCGTGCACCGGGAGCTGGTTGCAGTATTCGACGGCCCGCTTGACCTCGTCGATGTGGGAGAAGTCGATCATCGGGTCGATGCCCTGGGAGAAGAGGTTCAGCCCCAGGGTGACCAGGTCGACGTTGCCGGTCCGCTCGCCGTTGCCGAACAGGCAGCCCTCGATCCGGTCGGCGCCGGCCAGCAGGCCCAGCTCGGCGGCGGCCACGCCGGTGCCCCGGTCGTTGTGCGGGTGCAGGCTCAGCACCAGGCTGTCCCGCCGGGGCAGGTGCCGGTGCATCCATTCGATCGAGTCGGCGTACACGTTCGGCATGGCCATCTCGACGGTGGCCGGCAGGTTGATGATCAGCTTCCGGTCCGGGGTCGGGTCGATCACCTCGATGACCTTGGTGCAGACCTCCAGCGCGTACTCCAGCTCGGTGCCGGTGTAGGACTCCGGCGAGTACTCGTAGTGGATGTCGGTGTCCGGGGTGTGGATCTCCGCGTACTTCTGGCAGAGCCGGGCGCCCTGGGTGGCGATGTCGGTGACGCCGTCGCGGTCCAGGCCGAAGACCACCCGCCGCTGCAGCGTCGAGGTGGAGTTGTAGAAGTGCACGATGGCCCGGTGGGCGCCGCGCAGCGACTCGAAGGTCCGCTCGATCAGGTGCTCCCGGCACTGGGTGAGCACCTGGATGGTGACGTCCTCGGGGATCAGGTCCTGTTCGATCAGCTGGCGGACGAAGTCGTAGTCGGTCTGGCTGGCCGACGGGAAGCCGACCTCGATCTCCTTGTAGCCCATCTGCACGAGCAGCTGGAACATCCGGCGCTTGCGCTCGGGGGACATCGGGTCGATCAGGGCCTGGTTGCCGTCGCGGAGGTCCACGGCGCACCAGCGCGGGGCGGCCTCGACGCGGCGGGTCGGCCAGGCGCGGTCCGGCAGGTCGACCCGGAACTGCTGGTCGTACGGCAGGTAACGGTGGAACGGCATCCGGCTGGGGCGCTGCCGGGCGATCGGATCGGTCTCAGCGTCGGTGGCAGGTTGAGCCATCTCGAAGTGCTCCCTGGAACATGTGGCGTCAGCAGATCGGAAGGTGTCGGCGAGATGCCGGGCGACGGTGCCGGGCGGTGCCGAGAAAGAAGTTCGGATGTGCTGGACGGCGCGGTTCAACTCCGCGACGAGGTGCCGGCCGGTCAGGCCTCGTCGCGGCAGCCAAGGAGAAGGTACGCCTGCCACATGACAAGGTCACCCTACGTGGCGGGACGGGTGGTGGGAAGGCGCGTCCGGACTATGGGACGGGGGTCACCCTCTCGGCTTCCGGGGTCGCCTCCCCCAGCCGAGGAGTCCGCTCGGCCCACGCGACCGCCGGCAAAACGGCCAGCCCGACCAGCGCGAACAGGGCCGCCATCGGGAACCAGCCCCAGCCGCCGCTGGTCACGCCGAGCGCGGTCAGCCCGATCGGGCCGGCCAGGAACTGGAGCTGGCTGCCCAGCCGGAACGCCCCGACGTACGCGCCGCGCTGGGCGGCCGGCGGCAGGGTGCTGGTCAGGCCCCACGCGCCGCCCGACTCGACCAGCTCGGCCACGGTGAGCACCGTCGCGGCGGCCACCAGCACCACCACCGTGAGGGTGCCCCCGGTGACCCCGGAGATCGGCAGGACCAGGCAGAACAGGCTGATCAGCAGCGCACCCCGGCGGGACGCCCGGGCCGCCCCCGGGGCGGTGTCCGCGCCCCGGCTGGCGCGTACCTGGAGCAGCACGACCAGCACGGTGTTCAGCAGCACCAGCCCGGCGATCACCGTCTTCGGGGCGTCGGTCCGGGTGAGCACCCAGAGGGGCAGGACCGTCAGGTAGAGCGTCTGGTGCGCGGTGAGCAGCCCGGAGAGCAGGGCCACCGTCATGAACGGCCGGTCCCGCAGCACCGCCAGCCGGCTCATCGGCTCGGTCGGACGGGTCGCCTCCGGCAGCCGGGGCAGTCGGCGGACGAAGACCGCCGTCACCAGGAACACCGTCGCGATGAACCAGACCATTCCCCGGTACGCCGCGATGGTGTCCACCGCCAGCACCAGGCCGCTGATCACCGCGCCCAGCCCGAACCCGACGTTCAACAACGAGCGCTGGTACGCGAGCGCGGTGACCCGCTCCTCCGGGCGCAGGGCGTTGATCGAGTAGACCTGCCGGGCCGTCCCGCTCGCGGCGTCGACCAGGGCCAGCGCGACCACCACGGCGAGGAAGCCGGGGAAACCGCCGACGAAGGGGTACGCCGCGAACAGCGCCGCCTGCAGCAGTTGCCCGAACACCCAGACCCGCTGCGGGCCGTACCGGTCGGTGAGCCCGCCGAGCGGGACGGTGCCGAGCAGGGACACCCCGGCCGCCAGCGAGAGTCCGAAGCCCACCTGGGCCGGGCTGAGCCCCAGCGCCCGGGTGAAGAACACGGCGCTGCCGGCCTGGAAGAGACCGTGGCCGACGGCGTACACCATGGCCTGCACGGCCAGGGCTCGGGTCAGGCCGGCCGGCGGTACGACGTGCCGGACGGCGGTGCGGATGGTGTCCCTGGTCCCCATGACCAGCGAGCAAAGCGTGCCCCCCACGGCTCCGTCGAGCCTTTTTGGCTGAGGCGAAATCTTGGGATCCGCGCAGTCTCCCGACGTCGTGCGGACACTGGGACCGGTCAGCGGAGGAGGAGGGCGGGGAGGGGGTGACGGCGGCGGAGGGCGGTCTCCCGGTCCCGCAGTTCGGCGGGGAGGGCGTACGGGTCGCCGAGGCGGCCGACGGCGGCCACCACCAGCGGCCGGATCCCGACCGCCAGGTCCAGCTCGGCGGCGAGGCGGGCCCGGTCGAAGCGGGTGAGCTGGTGCACGTGCAGGCCGAGCGCGGCGGCCTGCACGGTGAGGTGGGCGATCGCCTGACCCAGGTCGTACGCGGCGCGTTCGGCCTCCCCGCCGGCGGGCACCCGGGAAGCGCCGGTGTGCGCGCCCACCACCAGCGCGGAGGCGTGCCGGGCCCAGCCCTGGTCGCCCTCGGGGAGGCTGACCAGGATCCGTTTCCAGGTCTCGTCCTGCCGGTGCCCGAGGGCGAACCGCCACGGCTGGGCGTTTTCGGTCGAGGGGGCCCAGCGGGCGGCCTCCAGCAGCGAGGCCGCCTCGTCCCCGGTGAGCTCCGCATCCGGGTCGAACGCCCGGGGACTCCAGCGGAAGGCGAGCAGGGGGGTGAGGTCGGCCATGAGGTGGAGCATCCCCGATGGGGCGTTTCGCCCGCTGCGCCGGGTCGGTCAGATGTGGCCAACAGCACCCGTAACGGACAAGGGGGTCACGGCGTTGTGGGGCTCGCGCTGTCGGTGGGCGACGGTGCCTCCCGCCCGACCGGGTCGCCCTCGGTGACCGGACCGGCCAGCTGCACGGTGGCCGGCGCCGGCCCCGGCTCGCCGGCCAGCTTCAGGGTGCCGAAGGCGGCCCGGACCGCGGTCGGGGTGCCGTCCGGCCGGTAGCAGTAGATACCCACGTCCAGCGGAGCGTTCAGCGAGGCCGAGGTCGTCTCGACGGAGTAGCACTCACCGGTCGCCCCGACGGGCGGGCTGGCGGGCGAGACGGCCAGCGGCGCCCGACGGTCGGTGAGCACCTCCAGCCAGTCGGTGAACGGGTGCTGCACCTTGGGATCCAGCTTCCGGGGCACGGCGTCGTCGGGGTCGCCGAGGCGTACGCAGCCCGCCGGCGCCGGACTTCCGGCCGAGGGGAGCGCGCACTGGAACAGCCCGTCGGCGGTCGCCACGAGCGAGACGTCGACCGTGCCGCCCTGGCCCCAACCGGGCACGTCCACCCGCCAGCTGCCATCGTTCGCGCTGGTCACCGTGATCGTCCGGTCCGGGCCGTCCCCGTTGGTGAAGGTGTACGTGGCGGTGAGGTGCCGGTCCTGTGCGGCGGCCGCCAGCGCGGCCAGTTCGTCGCGGGCCGCGTCCCCCTCCGCCGGTGCCGGGTCGGCGGTGCTGGTCGGGGCCGGCCTCGGCGGGTCGGCGGCGCAGGCGGCCAGCAGGGTGATCGCCAGGATGCCGGTCAGTCGCCGGGCCGCGCGAAGGTGAGCGTGCACCCGGACATTCTGCGGTGCCGGCACGGCTCCGCGGAGCCCGCCGTACGGCTGTGGTGCCGGCGTGTCGCGCGGCCCGTAAACCGGCGGTCCGCCCTGGTGAGCCGCCCCACGCCGGGCCGGATGGTGGGATCACCCGACCCGGCGGCACGAGCCGCCCGATACCCTGGGGAGGTCTGACACGCGCCGCCGGACCGGAACCCGGCGGCGTCGGCACGCTCAGGGTCGTAGCTGGGAGGGAGTGCACCGTCGTGGCACTCGTGGTGCAGAAGTACGGCGGGTCCTCCGTCGCCAACGCCGAGCGGATCAAGCGCGTGGCCGAGCGCATCGTGGCCGCCCGCAAGGCCGGCGACGACGTGGTCGTGGTGGTCTCCGCGATGGGCGACACCACCGACGAGCTGCTCGACCTGGCCAACCAGGTCAGCCCGCTGCCCCCCGGCCGGGAGCTGGACATGCTGCTCACCGCCGGGGAGCGGATCTCCATGGCGCTGCTCGCCATGGCCATCCACAACCTGGGGTACGAGGCCCGCTCGTTCACCGGCTCGCAGGCCGGCGTGATCACCACCTCGGTGCACGGCAGGGCGCGGATCATCGACGTCACCCCGGGCCGCCTCAAGGGCGCGCTGGACGAGGGCGCGGTGGTGATCGTCGCCGGCTTCCAGGGCGTCTCGCAGGACACCAAGGACGTCACCACGCTGGGCCGGGGCGGGTCGGACACCACCGCAGTGGCGCTCGCCGCCGCGCTCGACGCGGACGTCTGCGAGATCTACACGGACGTGGACGGCATCTTCTCCGCCGACCCGCGGATCGTGCCCAACGCCCGGCATATCAAGCAGATCACCTACGAGGAGATGCTGGAGCTGGCCGCCTGCGGCGCCAAGGTGCTGCACCTGCGCAGCGTCGAGTACGCCCGGCGCGCAGGCTTGCCGATCCACGTCCGTTCGTCATACTCGACCAACACCGGCACCATGGTCACCGGATCGATGGAGGACCTTCCCGTGGAACAGGCACTGATCACCGGGGTCGCCCACGACCGCAGTGAAGCGAAGATCACCATCGTCGGGGTACCCGACGAGCCGGGTGCCGCCGCGAAGATCTTCGACACCGTCGCCGGTGCCGAGATCAATATCGACATGATCGTGCAGAACGTGTCCACCGAGGGCACCGGGCGTACCGACATCTCGTTCACGCTGCCCAAGACCGACGGCCCGACCGCCATGGCCGCGCTCAGCAAGATCCAGGAGGCGGTCAAGTTCAAGGGCCTGCTCTACGACGACCACGTGGGCAAGGTGTCCCTGATCGGCGCGGGCATGCGCTCGCACCCGGGTGTCGCGGCCGGCTTCTTCGCCGCCCTCGGCGCGGCCGGCGTCAACATCGAGATGATCTCCACCTCGGAGATCCGGGTCTCCGTGGTCTGCCGGGACACCGACCTCGACGAGGCGGTCCGGGCGATCCACGAGGCCTTCGACCTGGGCGGCGACTCCGAGGCCGTGGTCTACGCGGGCACCGGGCGGTAGCGGGGATGTCGTCGTCGCTGCCCACCCTTGCCGTGGTCGGGGCGACCGGTGCCGTCGGCACGGTGATGTGCCAGCTCCTGTCCTCCCGCCGCAACGTCTGGGGTGAGATCCGGCTGCTCGCCTCGGAGCGCTCGGCCGGGCGGCGGGTGCAGTGCCGGGGTGAGGAGTTGATCGTCCAGGCCCTCACCGCCGAGGCGTTCGACGGCGTCGACGTGGCCATGTTCGACGTGCCGGACGAGGTCTCCGTGGCGTGGGCACCGGTCGCGGTGACCCGGGGCGCGGTGGTGGTGGACAACTCCGGCGCGTACCGGATGGACCGGGACGTGCCGCTGGTCGTCCCCGAGATCAACCCGGAGCAGGTCCGCAACCGGCCCAAGGGCATCATCGCCAACGCCAACTGCACCACCCTGGGGATGATCGTGGCGATCGCCCCGCTGCACCGCGAGTACGGCCTCCGTGAGCTGGTGCTCGCGTCGTACCAGGCGGCGTCCGGGGCGGGGCAGGCCGGCGCGGACGCGCTGCACGCCCAGCTCGGCAAGGTCGCCGGTGACCGGGTGCTCGGCTCCCGGCCGGGCGATGTGAGGCAGGCGGTCGGCGACGAGCTGGGCCCGTTCCCGGCCCCGCTGGCGCTCAACGTGGTGCCGTGGGCCGGCTCGCTCGGCGACGGCGGCTGGTCGTCCGAGGAACTGAAGATGCGCAACGAGTCGCGCAAGATCCTCGGGCTGCCCGACCTCAAGGTCTCCGCCACCTGCGTACGGGTGCCGGTGGTGACCGGCCACTCGGTGGCGGTGCACGCGGTCTTCGCCACCGAGGTGGACGCCGAGGGCGCCCGCGAGGCGCTGCGCCACGCGCCCGGCGTGATCCTGGTCGACGACCCGGCGGCCGGGGAGTTCCCGATGCCGATCGACGCGGTCGGCACCGACCCCTCCTGGGTCGGCCGGATCCGCCGCGCGGTGGACGACCCGCGCGCCCTCGACCTCTTCGTGACGGGCGACAACCTGCGGAAGGGCGCCGCCCTGAACACCGCCCAGATCGCCGAGCTCCTCGCCCGGGAGTTCACCCGCTGACGTCCGGCGTGGCGGGGGTCAGGCGGCCAGGCGTACCCCGTCGCGGCCCTGGCGTTTGACCGCGTAGAGGGCCTGGTCGGCGCGGTGCAGGGTGCGCTCCGGCGTCTCGCCGAGGTAGGGCAGGGCGACCCCGACGCTGATGGTCCGGCCGGTCCGCCGGGCCGCCTCGGTCAGCCGCTCGGCGATCCGCACCGCCTCCTCCGGACGGCTCACCTCGATCACCGCGACGAACTCGTCGCCGCCGGTGCGGTACAGCTCGTCGCCCTGCCGCAGCGCCCCCTCCAGCGCCCGGGCCAACCCCACCAGCAACTGGTCCCCGGCCTGGTGGCCGTACGTGTCGTTGACGTTCTTGAAGCCGTCGACGTCGATCGCCAGCAGGGCGGTACGCCCCGGCGTGGCGTTGGCGATCCGCTGCCCGAAGGGTCCGGTGTGGCGCAGCCCGGTGAGCGGGTCGGAGCTGGCCTGCTCGCGCAGGCGGGTGAGCGTACGCAGCCGGTCGAGGCAGGTCCACGCCTGCCCGGCCAGCAACTCCATCAGGTTGACCGTGGTCGGGTCGGGACGCAGCAGCCGCTCGTCGGCGACCAGCAGCGCCCCGCCGCCGTCCGGCGGCCCGACCGGCACCGCCACCAGGGTGCGGGCCCCGGCCCAGGCCAGCGGCAGGTAGTCCTCGGTCGGCGGGTGTCCCGCCTCGCCCAGCGTGTACGCCGAGCCGTGCCGGTGGGCCCGCGCGATCATCCGGCTGAGCGCGGCGGGGCCGGCCTCGGTCAGCTCGGCCCGGAGCCGCGACTCCAGCTCGCCCGGGGTGCCGGTCGGGGCGCCGAGCCGGGGCCCCCCCCGGCCGGCGAGGAGCAGCACCGCCGCGGGGAGCCCCGAGACGTCCCGAGCGGCGGTGATCGCGGCGGCCATCAGGTCCCATTCGGTGGGGGCCGCGGTCATCGCGGCGACGTGCCGGAGCAGTTTCTCGCTGCGGCTCTCCGCCGGCGGGCCGCCGAGCGCGGTGATCCGGGCGCCCAGCCGGCCGGCCACCCGCTCGGCGGTCTCCCGCCAGCGGTCCAGCTCGACCGGGCCGCTCCACTGGAGGTCGAGCACGCCGATCGGCCGCCCCGCCGGGTCCAGCACCGGCACGCAGATCTCGGCGGTGACATCGGGGCGTAGCGGAAGGTAGTCGGGGTCGGCGGTGACGTCGGCGACGGTGGCCGGCTCGCCGGAGGCGTACACCCGGCCGACGATCGACCGCTCCAGCGGCACCGTGGAGAAGACCTGCCAGGTGCCGGTGGCCGCGACGCAGCGGAGCCGGTCGTGGACCTGGAGCAGGATCGAGATGGTCGCCGGGGTGTGCCGGGCGAGCGCAGCGACCGCCCACTGGCACGCCTCCGGAGCGGTCGACGCCATCGGGAGGCGGACCGTGACGTCTCGGATGACTCGCTCGTGATCCACGTCGTTCCTGGTCGGAGGGGTCGTTGCGCGATCAAGGGTACTCAGCGGCCGGACCGTCGACCTTCGTACACATGTGCTATCCACAGGGTGTGGACGCGGCCTGTGGGCACGGTGGGACGGCGTGGCGGGGTGGTCGGCGATAGCGTGAGGGTCCCGGTCCCGAGGAGGCGTCGATGCTCATCGCCCAGCTCAGTGACCCGCACGTGACCACCGGCCCGCTCGCCGCTGAGCAGGCCTCCGGGCTGCACCGGGCCCTCGGTCGGGTGCTGGCCCTGCGTCCTCGGCCCGATTGCGTGGTGATCACCGGCGACCTGGTGGACAGCGGTCGCCCCGACGAGTACGCCGCGCTCCGCGAGATCATCGGGCGCTTCCCGCTGCCGGTGCACCTCGCCGCCGGCAACCACGACGACCGGGAGTCGTTGCTGGACACCTTCGGCGGCACCCCCTACCTGGGTGGCGGCTTCTCGGCCCACTACCACGTGGACCACCCGGGCGCGACGCTCGTGGTGCTCGACTCGCTCGTCCCCGGGGACGGCGCCGGGCGGCTCGGTGAGGAGCAGCTCGGCTGGCTCGACGGGGTGCTCGCCGGCCGCCCCGAGGCACCCGCCGTCGTGTGCCTGCACCATCCGCCGGTCGCGGTCGGCGTCCCGGCCATGGACGCCATCCGGCTCACCGACGCGGACGCCCTCGCCGCGGTGATCAAGCGACACCCCCATGTCGTACGTGTCGCCGCCGGTCACCTGCATCGACCGGTGACCAGCAACTTCGCCGGCACGGTGCTGACCACCGCGCCGAGCACCTGGATGCAGGTGAGTCTGACCATGACCGACGATCCGGAGATCGGGATGGTCGCCGAGCCGACCGCCTTCCTGCTGCACCGGGTGGCCGACGACGGCTGCGTCACGCACACCGTCCAGGTGAGCCACGCCGCGGGCCGGACCTGCTGGTTCTGACCCCCGGGATGCGCGGAGGCCGCCGGGATCGACTCCCGACGGCCTCCGCCTTCAGCCCCGGCTGGATCTACAGCAGGGCGAGGATCCGGTTGAGCAGGGCGACGATGCCGTTCAGGGGCCCATTGCCCGGGTTGTCGAGCAGGCCGGCAACGGCGCAGAGCAGGTTGCCGAGCAGGTTCCCCGGGCCCTGCTGCGCGGTGATGTCGAGCACCACCTCGTTCAGGTGGACCTGGAGGCCCAGCAGGTTGAGGTCCAGCGGGCCGAGATCCAGGTTGAGGATGTCGCAGGTGCCGCTGACCTGGACCGGGACGGAGACCTGCTGGTTCACCGCACCGAGCGAGGTGCCCGCCGAGTTGGTCAGGGCGCCGGTCAGCGTGCCGACCGTGGCGAGGCGACCGTTCTGGTTGACGAACCGGGTCGGAGTGAAGGTGCCGGCGAAGGTGCCGGTGCCGCCGAGCGCGTCCGTGAAGGTGCCGGTTACCGGCGTGCTCAGGGTCGATGCCGTCGGGGCGACGGTCGGCGCCTGCTGGGCGGCCGGTGCGGCCTGCGCCACCCCGGTCGCGCCGAGAACCAGGCTTGCGCTCGCGGCCAGGGCGACGAAGGTGGTGCGGAGACGTGCTGCGTGCATGAACTCTTCCTTCCACTGGGTTGCCCGTGCCTCCATCCGGTACCCGACCGAAAACCGGCAAACCACATAAAGATTCTCACTTTCGATCCCTTTCGGACGATGGGAGTGGCCCTTCGTGCCCGCTGGGCTGACCGCGCGGCACGGGATCGCCGAACTCTCGGCCGGACCGTCGAAATCGGACAGCGGACGATCCGTCGCCGGATCGTCAGCTCGTGGTCGACATTCGGGTGCGCGTACATCTGGAACAACACCGGCGACACGGCGTACCTGCGCAACTCCGCCGGCACCTCGATCGACACCTGCTCCTGGGGCAGCAGCGGCAGCTACACCTACTGCTGATCCCGGAGGCCCGCGACGCCGGCTCCCCGGTCCCAGGGAGCCGGCGTCGCGCGGGTGTGCGGCGTCCTCAGCCGAGCAGGGCGTCGCGCAGCGCGGGGGCCAGCACCTCCGGCGGGACCTCATGGAAGCCACCCGCCAGGCTGAGGTCGGTGGCACCGGGAATCGCCCCGGCGGTCGCCGCGGCAGCGTCGCGCAGCCAGTCCGGGCTGCCCGTGCTCGCCACCACGACGGTCGGAACGGTGATCCTGCCGAGCCGGTCGGCCGGTAGCCCCGCGTAGCCGGTGACCGTGGTGTCGTACGCCAGCGTGTGTGCCAGGCCCTCCATCCAGGACCACTCGGGCGCGGCACGCATCCCGCTGACCGCCTCGGGCGGCACCCCGACCGCGTCGGTCAGGAACAGTGCCACCGCGTCGCCGCGCCGGCCGGCCGCCACCAGTTCGCCCAGCCGCTCGGCCAGCCCGGGCTTGCGGCCGCCGTGCGGGCCGGCCTGAAACGGTGGCTCGAAGAGCGCCAACCCGGTCACCGGCAGGCCCTCGGCCGTCGCGTACGCGGCGAGGATCGCCCCGGAGGAGAGGCCGTAGAGAAAGGAGGTGTCGCCCGCCCGGTCCAGCAGGGCCGCCACGTCCTCGATCTCCCGCTGCACCGCGTACGGCTCGGTGTCCCCGCTGTCGCCACGGCCGCGCCGGTCGTAGCCGTACACCGTGAAGTCGGACGCCAGGACGGCGCCGAGCGGACGGGTGGTGCCGCGGTCGTTGAAGGCCCCGCCGACCAGGACGATCGGCGGCCCCTGGCCGGCCGTCTCGTAGGCGATCGTGGTGCCATCGGCGGACCGCACCGTGTCCACCGTCCAGGTGGTCCCGTTCGACGTCATGGCTACTTTCCTAGTGCAGACGGGCGACTTACGGTGGCCATGAAGGAATTCACCTGCCAGTCATGTCGGACTCGTCGGGCAGACCGGTGCAAGCGGCCGGCCATATCCACTGTTCTGTTGTGCTGGCCCGGTCGACCAATCACGTGTCGGATGGCAAGCTTTCTCCGGCGGGG
Organism: Micromonospora sp. NPDC005806; assembly: GCF_042871425.1. NCBI lineage: Bacteria > Bacillati > Actinomycetota > Actinomycetes > Micromonosporales > Micromonosporaceae > Micromonospora > Micromonospora sp. NPDC005806. Next base: position 47,770 of record NZ_JBIAIL010000018.1, read on the forward strand.
TGGTGTCCCCGACTGCCGCCTTCCGCGATCGACCCCTGTCACGGCACGGATCAGGGTCGCCGGACGAACCATCGCCCGGACAGCCACGCGCCGAACCTCATGAGGAGTTCCATGTCCGTCTCCGGGATGCGTCGGGCCGCCGTCGGCCTGGCCGCGCTCGCCGCGACCGCGTTCACCGCGGTCGCCGTCAACCCCAACCAGGCCGAGGCCGACCCCAAGCCGGTCGACGTCAAGCTGCTCGCCATCAACGACTTCCACGGCAACCTCGAGCCGCCGACCGGCTCGAGCGGCACCATCGCCGGGCAGGCCGCCGGCGGCGCGGAATACCTGGCCACCCAGCTCAACAAGCTGCGCGGCACCACCGAGGAAGAGCGGGAGCGCACCGTCACGGTCGCCGCCGGTGACCTGATCGGCGCCTCCCCGCTGCTCTCTGCGGCCTTCCACGACGAGCCGACCATCGAGGAGATGAACCTCGCCGGGCTCGAGTTCACCAGCGTCGGCAACCACGAGTTCGACGAGGGCGCCACCGAGCTGCTCCGGATGCAGAACGGCGGCTGCCACCCGGTGGACGGCTGCGCCGACGGCACCCCGTTCGCGGGCGCCAAGTTCCAGTACCTGTCGGCGAACGCCTTCAAGACCGCCACCGGCCAGCCGCTGCTGCCGCCGTACGGCATCAAGAAGATCGACGGCGTCAAGGTCGGCTTCATCGGGATGAGCCTCGAGGGCACCCCGCAGATCGTCAGCCAGCAGGGCGTCGCCGGGCTGTCCTTCGCCGACGAGGCGGACACCGCCAACAAGTACGCCCGTATCCTCCAGGCCCAGGGCGTGCAGTCCATCGTCGTGCTGCTGCACGAGGGTGGCGTGCAGAACGGCGGCGGCATCAACGACTGCACGGGCTTCAGCGGTCCGATCGTCGACATCGCCAACCGGATGGACCCGGCCATCGACGTGATCGTCAGCGGGCACACCCACGCCGCGTACAACTGCAACATCAACGGCAAGCTGGTCACCAGCGCCAGCTCCTTCGGCCGCCTGGTCACCGACATCGACCTGAAGATCGACCGGCGTACCAAGGACGTGATCAGCGCCAAGGCGAACAACGTCGTGGTCACCCGGGACGTCCCGAAGGACCCGGCCAGCACCGCGCTGATCAACCACTACAAGACCGCGCTCGGCCCGGTCGCCGACAAGGTGGTCGGCGAGACCACCGCCGCGATCACCAAGACCCAGGAGAACCTGTACCAGACCGGGGTCGACGCCAACGGCAAGCCGACGTACCAGACCGGTGAATCGCCGCTGGGCAACCTGATCGCCGACGCCCAGCTCGCCGCCACCGACAACGAGCAGAACGCGGTTGCCGCGTTCATGAACCCCGGTGGTGTCCGCGCCGACATCGACGCCGGCCCGGTCACCTACGCCGAGGCGTTCACCGTCCAGCCGTTCGCCAACAACCTGGTGACCCTGGACCTGACCGGTGCCCAGGTGTACTGCATGCTGGAGCAGCAGTTCACCGTGGCCCGCGTGCTGTACGCGTCCTCGACCGTGCACTATGTCGTCGACACCAACGGCACCACCGCGCCCGCCGGCTCGCCGTGCAGCGGTACCCGGGTGGTCCGGGGCAGCCTCACCATCAACGGCACCCCGGTCACCGACACCGCGACCTACCGGGTCACGGTGAACAACTTCCTCTCCGGTGGCGGCGACGGCTTCAGCGTCCTCACCGGTGGCACGAACGCGGTCACCGGCATGATCGACCTGGACGCCCTCAACGCGTACCTGACCGAGAAGTCGCCGGTCTCCCCGCCGGCGCTGGACCGGATCCAGACCACCGCCGAGGTCCCCGCCGCCTGACGCGGGCCCGGTACGACGACGGGCCCCGGAGCATCCGCTCCGGGGCCCGTTCGCATGTTCCGCCCGGTCCGTCCGCCGTCCGGCGTGCCGTCACACCGAGACGGGTGCCGGCTCCTGGACGGCAGCCGGGGTCGGGGTGACGCCGCGGCCGTCCTGGGTGGGGGTGAGCAGCCTGCCCAGCGACAGGGCCAGCACCGAGGCGGTCAGGCAGCCACCCACCACGACCGCCACCCAGAGTCGCCCGTGCGCCGCGCCGATCAGCGGGCCGGCGGTGACCGGGCCGATGATGCCGCTGATCCCGAAGATCATCGAGCTCATCGCGTTGTACCGCCCGCGCAGCTCGTCGGTGGCGAGGGCGTTGGTCAGCGCCGGCATCACCGGCGAGAGCATCGTCTCGCCGAAGCCGAAGATCGCCGAGCAGGCCACCACGCCGAGCGCGGCGAGCAGCGCATTGCCCGTGCCGACCAGACCGGCCGCGCCGAGGACCAGCCAGGCGGTCGCGAAGACCGCGCCCACCGCGGCGAGGGCCCTCGTCCGGCTGCGCCCCTCCATCCGCCGGATCACCAGCAGCTGGGCCAGCACGATCATCACCGTGTTGCAGGCCAGTGCCCAGGCCACCACCCGGGGCGTCACCTCCACCACCCGCACCGAGTACGCGGTGAAGCCCACCTCGATCTGCGCGTACCCGCAGGTGGTGAGCACCAGGCCGAAGAGCACCAGGCGGCGGAACGGGCGGTCGCGCAGCACGGTGAGGTAGCCCCCGGTCGGGCGCCCGGCGTCCGCCGTCGGGGTCTGCGCCGGCCGGTGCCCGACGTGCGACAGGGTCAGCAGGATCAGACCCGGCATCAGATAGCTCAGCGCGTCCAGCAGGTAGATGGCCTGGAAGGTGACCGGGCGGGCGATGTCGACCACCGCGCCGGAGATCACGCCACCGATGCCGATGCCGAGGTTGAGCAGCGCGAACTGGAGGCCGAACACCCGCTGCCGCTCGCCGTCGCCGGTGAGCGAGGCGAGGATCGTGGTCTGCCCGGACCAGAGCGCCGAGCCGCCCACCGCGATCAGGGTGCTGACCGCGAACGCCGTGCCGACCGAGTCGACCAGCGCGAGCGAACCGGTGCCGAGCGCTTCGATCGCCAGACAGGGCAGCACCACCCGGCGGGCGCCGAACCGGTCGATCAGCGTCCCGCCCAGCGGGGAGAGGGCGAGCGTCACCGCGCCGAACCAGCCGATCACCAGGCCAGCCTGGTTGTCGCTCAGCCCGCGCACGTCGGTGAGGTAGATGAAGAGGAACGGCAGGGTCAGGCCGCGCCCGACGGCCGACAGCAGGGTGCCGAGCAGGATCCGACGGGCTTCGGGGCGGGTGGGTAGGGCGCGGCGCAGCATGCCTGGATTCTCTGCGGCGGGTACGACGACCTGCCAATGGTTTACCGCCGGTTCTGCACTGGGCAGAGCCGGCGGGTGAGCAAGCACACGTCGTCTGCGATGCTGGCTCGGTGACCGTGACCTGGCGCCACCTGCCCGCACCAGCCCGCGAGATCGCGGAGGCCGCCACCGAGGCGGTCGCCGCCGCCCGCGACCGGGACGCCGAGGCGTACGGGCCGGCGGTGGCGCGGCTCACCACCGCCGACCGGGCCGGCCTGGTGCTCGGCGGGGTGGTCCGGCTGTTGCTGGAGGAGACCCACCCGGACGGCCTGGACGGCGACGACGTCCGCCAGGTGCTGGAGCGCTGCGTCCGGTCCAGCGCCGAGTGGTGCCCCGACGTCGACCCGCACGTGCTGCTGGTGCTGCTGGCCAGCACCCTCGGCGTCTACGACCCGGGGGACGACGACGCGCCACCCGACCCGGCGGCGATCGCCCGGCACGCCCCGTTGCTCGTCGCCGACCTGCTGGCGGCCACCGGGCGGCCCGTCGCGGACTACCTGACCGCGGCCTTCGCCGAGGTCGCCCGCACCGAGCGGCACGACTGAAGCGGGGCTGCCGGGCCGGTCAGGACAGGTAGAGGATCATCCCGTCGCCGTGCCGGGCCGCCCGGGCGAAGTGGACGACGAGACGGTCGTACACCTCGCGCAGCCCGGCCACGTCGTCCGGCGACCACGGCCCCAGATAGGCCGACCGGAGCGCCTCCGCGTCGTACGCCGCCACCAGCCGGTCGAAGGGCACCTCGGCGAGCTGCCCGGCCAGCTGGCGGACCTGCTCGGGGGTGAGCGCCCGGGGCCGGTCGTAGCTCCACACCTCGCCGAACGGCTCGCCGCCGAGGAACGGGCACGGCCGGACGGCGGCGGCCCGGTCGAGCAGGATCCGCAGCGCGTCCCAGGTCTTGTCAGTGTCGTAGCCCCGGGGCTCGGCGGGCCCGGCGTCGTCGAGCTGGGCGTCCAACTCGGCGTCGAGCAGGTCGTCGGTGAACTCCTCCGCCCACTCCGGATCGCGCAGCGACCGGGCCAGCTCCGCCGGGGTCATCCGGATGTGCTCAGCCACCATGCCCATGCACGCAGGCTAATGCCGACCCCCGACACGCCCTCGGCGCTACGGGCTGGCGGCGAGGAACACGAACGCGGCGAGAAGCACCAGGTGCACGCCGCCCTGGAGCACGGTCGCCCGTCCCGGCACCACGGTCAGCACCCCGGTCACGGCGGTGAGCGCGAGCAGCGCCATCTGCGTACCTCCGAGACCCAGCAGCAGCGGGCCGTCCAGCCAGATGGAGGCCAGGGCGATGGCCGGGATGGTCAGGCCGATGCTCGCCATGGCCGAGCCGAGGGCCAGGTTGAGGCTGATCTGGACCCGGTCCCGCCGGGCGGCCCGGGAGGCGGCCAGGGTCTCCGGCAGCAGCACCAGCAGGGCGATGACCACCCCGACGAAGGCCTGGGGCAGGCGCGCCGCCGAGACGCCCGCCTCGATCGCCGGGGAGATGGTCTTGGCGTCGCCGACCACCGCGACCAGCGCGACGATCAGCAGCACCAGGCTCGCCAGGGCGGTACGCGCCGACGGCGGGTCGGCGTGTCCGTCGCCGTCCGCGTCCTCGGCCAGGATGCTGCCCTCCTGGGTGACCGGCAGGAAGTAGTCGCGGTGCCGGCCGGTCTGCACCATCACGAAGAGCCCGTAGAGGGCGAGGGAGGCCACCGCCGCGAAGGTGAGCTGCGCCGGGGAGAACTCGGGGCCGGGCCGGCTGGTGGTGAAGGTCGGCACCACCAGACTCAGGGTGGCGAGCGTGGCCACGGTGGCCAGCGCCCCGCCGGTGCCCTCCGGGTTGAAGACCGCCACCCGCCGTCGTAGCGCGCCGAGCAGCAGGGACAGGCCGAGGATCCCGTTGCAGGTGATCATCACGGCCGCGAAGACCGTGTCCCGCGCCAGCGCCTGGGTCTTGTCCCCGCCACTGATCATGAGCGTCACGATCAGACCGACCTCGATCACGGTGACCGCCACGGCGAGGACCAGCGAACCGAACGGCTCGCCGACCTTGTGGGCCACCACCTCGGCGTGGTGCACGGCCGCCAGGACCGCGCCGGCCAGCAGCGCGGCAACCGCCATGATCAGCACGGCGGGCAGCTGCCGGCCCCAGGAGACCGCGAGCACCAGGACCGCGATCAGAGGTACGAGAGTGGTCCAATCGGTCAGGCGGGATCGGATCAGCGCGGCCATGCCATCAACCTTGCCAGGAAAATCGATCACCTGCCCATGCCGGGCGCTCAGGCATCCGCGACTCGACCCCGGGTTCCTGGCGGCGCAGGCCGTGACCAAATCCAGCGATCCGCTTGACTACGTCACTGCCTCCGTCGCCCTGCGGTCGGCTATCGTGACCTCGATCGACGGCTGTCCGCTAACCCACGAGACTCTTGGTCATGAGGTGCTCCCGACGCACGCCGTCGGGCATGAGGTCGCCGAGCTCACCCGTGTCACGGAAGCCGTTCCGCTGGTAGAGCGCCCAGGCGTTCGTGTTGCCCGCCACCACGGCCAGCCGCAGCGTCCCCGCGCCCACCTGCCGGGCCCAGTGCTCGATCGCCCGCACGAGGTGGTCGCCCACGCTCCGGCCGCGTCCCACCGGCGCCACGTACATCGAGATCAGCTCGACGACGCCGTCCTGATCGGTGGGCACCCCGCTGGCCATCCCGACGGGCTGCCCGTCGAGCATCGCCAGGATGTTGTGCGAACCGGGGATGGCGAGCCGGCCGCGCCACCGCTCCTCGCGGTCGCCGTCGCCCTGCCAGTCCGCCAGTTGAGAACCGAACGCGTACGCCGCCTCCGCCAGCGCGGCGAGCCGCAGTTCCCGCCACATCTTCCAATCGCCCTCGGTGAGCACCCGCGTCTCGATCATGCGGCGAAGGCTGCCGCACCCGTGGGAAGCAGGCAACCCGGATTCCGGTGTCTGGCGCATGCGGCCATGGCCGCTAATGTTTGCCACGGCCGGCGCCAGACGGATGCCGCCGACACCGGCGGTCGTCAGCTCCCAGCGGCTCGCGCCCTTATTGAAAGAGCCTGCCGGGCCTTCTGGAGCGGGACGGCTTGGTGATCACGGAATCCCTGCGCCTGCGGCGCACCATGATCGAGTTCGCCTTCCTCTTCAGCCCTCGCAGGATTCGGTCCTTCATCGCACGCCTTCCCTTCTCACGCACGTCAGATCAACCATGGCGATTCCGCGCGGGACATTCGGTCGGGGTGGCCCGGCCTGCCAGCGGCGCGGGAAGTCCGTCGGCCTGTGGTACCTCAGCCCGGGTACCCGGCGAGACAGCAGCCATTCATCACCGTCGGCCTACGCTGGCGGTCGAACGTGCATTCGGCGGCGCGCTCCTGCTGTGGGCTCAGGTGATTCCTCCCCTTCCTGCACTCGGGCGGAGGGAGCCCCGGTTAATCGTCGTTCGTGACGCGGATGATGGTCTTCCCGGGCACTCGGGGGGCGTCGGGCCCGAATGCGGCCACTGCCTCCGACAGGGGCCGGATGGCTCCGATGTTCGGGGTGAGTCGTCTGTCGCGCAGTCGCGTGGCCAGTTCGGTGAGTTGGGAGCGGTCGGCTTCGACGACGAAGAAGATCGCGCGACCGTTCTGCGGCTGGATCTCCGGCGGGCTGGCGATGGTGACGAGCGTGCCGCCAGGACGCACGAGTGCGGTGGAGCGGTCGCGGATGTCTCCGCCGATCACGTCGAAGACCACATCGACCTGTCCGACGTCCTCAAGAGTCTCGTTCTCGAGGTCCACGAACGCGGCGACGCCCAGCTTCAGCGCGGTGTCTCGGTCTCGTGCGCGGCCGGTGCCGATCACTCGTGCTCCGACCTCGCGGGCGAGCTGGACTGCGATCGAGCCGACACCACCCGCGGCGCCGTGGATCAGGATAGTTTGACCCGGTCCGATGCGGGTGTGGACGAAGAGAGCCTGCCAGGCGGTGAGTCCGGAGATCACCGTGGCCGTGGCCACGGCGTGGTCCACGTCCGCGGGCAGCGGCGCGAGGTTGCGGGCCTCGACGGCCACGTACTCGGCCAGAGAACCGTTGCGCGTCCAGTCGGTCAGACCGAACACGCGCTGCCCCACGCTCAGCCCCGTGGTGCCGTAGCCCAGCTCGGTCACGACACCGGACACCTCGTGTCCGGGAACGGACGGGGTGCGGTCCCGCCCGGCACGATCGGTCCAGGTACCCGGCCAGGTCAACTCCCCGGGAGTGAACCCTGACGCGTGCACGCGCACCATGACTTCGTTCTCCGCCAGATGCGGGCACGGCACCTCGGTCAGGGTCAGCCCGGCCAATCCCGCCTCTTGGTCCCGCGCGGTGATCGCCTGCACAACAAATCCTCTCTGCAGCCGGCATGAGTCGGTGGGGAGCCGGATGCAGCGAGAACTGCACGCCCGGTTCGGAGGGCGGGCCGAAGAGACGGACCGGACGACAGCCCGGCTCCGAGCGGGCTCAGGATTTCCGCAGCGGCCGGAACGCGGCCCGCATCTCGGTCGCGAACAGGTCGGGCTCCTCCCAGGCGGCGAAGTGGCCGCCCTTGTCGACCTCGTTGAAGTACGCGAGGCCGGGGTAGACCATCTCGACCCAGCTGCGCGGGGCAGCCCAGAGCTCGCCGGGGAACGTGGTGAAGCCGACCGGAACCGTGACCGGCGGAGGGGCCTGGCCGGCCGCAGCGGCTGCGGCCAGGAACCGTCCAAATTCCCAGTACCACCGGGCGGCCGAGGCGCCGGTGCCGGTCAGCCAGTACAGCGTGATGTTGTCGACGATGGTATCCCGGGTGAGGCCGCCCACGGGCTTGCCGTCGACGAACGCGCGGGAGATCTTGTAGTAGCTGTCCGTGTCGTGGTCGAGCATCCAGGCCGCCAGCCCGACCGGCGAATCCAGCAGGGAGTAGCCGATCGTCTGCGGCCGGGTGGTCTGCTCCAGGAAGTAGCCGTAGCCGTCCGTCGTGAACGTGTTGAGCGCGTCCTTCGCCGCGCGTTCCTGCTCGGACTTCGCCGGCAGTTGGTCCTTGAGACCGAGCGCCCCGGGGAGCAGGTTGATGTGGATGCCGAGCAACCCCTCGGGTCCCTGGCGGCCCATCGCGTCCGTGACGGCGGCGCCCACGTCGCCTCCCTGGGCGACGTAGCGCGTGTAGCCGAGGCGGCCCATCAGCTCCGCCCACGCGCGTGCGATGCGGCCGTTCTCCCAGCCGAACTCGGCCGGCTCGCCAGAGAAGCCGTAGCCGGGCAGCGACGGCAGCACCAGGTGGAAGGCGTCCTCGGCCCGACCGCCGTGCGCGGTCGGGTCGGTGAGCGGGCCGATGACTCCGAGCAGCTCGACGACCGAGCCCGGCCAGCCGTGCGTCATGATCAGCGGCAGGGCGTTCTCGTGCTGCGACCGCACGTGGATGAAGTGGATCTCGACGCCGTCGATGTAGGTCGTGTACTGCGGCAGGGCGTTCAGCTTCGCCTCGAAGGCGCGCCAGTCGTGCTCGGTCGTCCAGTAGCGGACCAGCTCCTGGACCATCGCCAGCTGCACGCCCTGGGCGCGATCGGTGACCAGCTCTCGCGTGGGCCAGCGCGTGGCCGCGATCCGGCGACGCAGGTCGGCAATCGCTTCCTCCGGCGCATCGAGCCGGAAGGGACGGATCTCATTGTCGTTGGACATGTCCTCCACCTGCCGCTTCGGGTCGACCGGCGCCGGGACACCGGCGGGGCTGGCACCCGCCAAGTCTCGCACCGGCCCGCCGACCAGCGGACCGAAACGCGATTTCGCGCTCGGCTCCGGCCCGGACCGGCTTACTGACTTCGGCGAGTGATGATCCGCAGAAATGAATCAAGGCCCCTCCGTGGAGGGGCCTTGACCTGCTGTTACCTCTGGTCGGGGTGGCCGGATTCGAACCGACGACCTCTTCGTCCCGAACGAAGCGCGCTACCAAGCTGCGCCACACCCCGAGGCGTGCCGACAAATAGTAGCCCACCCGCTCCGATGGTCAAACTCGGTACCCCCACCCCTCCGGGCGGGGGTCGGTCAGCGGGGGATCAGGGTCAGCACGCTGGCCTCCGGGGGGCAGGCGAAGCGCACCGGCGCGGTGGGGTGCGTACCGAGGCCGGCGGAGACGTGCAGCCAGGAGTCGGAGCCGGGCCAGCGGTGCAGCCCGCGGGCCATCGAGCGGGGCAGCCCGCAGTTGGTGACCAGGGCGCCGTAGCCGGGCACGCAGACCTGCCCGCCGTGGGTGTGGCCGGCGAGCAGCAGCCCGAAGCCGTCCGCGGCCATCCGGTCCAGCACGGCGGGTTCCGGCGAGTGGGCCAGCGCGATGGAGAGGGCGGCCCCGGTGCTGACCGGTCCCGCCACCGCCTCGTAGTCGTCCCGCTCGATGTGCGGGTCGTCCACGCCGACCAGCTCGATCTCCCGGCCGCCCGCCTTCACGGCGGTCCGCGCGTTGTTGAGGTCCGCCCAGCCCGCGCCGGTGAAGACGTCGCGCAGCTCCTCGTACGGCAGCGGGACGCCCTCGGTGTACTCCCGGTCGGGCAGGAAGTAGGTGAACGGGTTCTTCCAGACCGGGCCGGTGTAGTCGTTGGAGCCGAAGACGAAGGCACCGGGCAGGTCGAGCAGCGGTTGCAGGGCCCGCAGCACGCCCGGGACGGCCTCCGGATGGGCCATGTTGTCCCCGGTGACCACCACCAGGTCCGGGTCGAGCGCGGCCAGCGAGGCCACCCAGTCCTGCTTGCGCCGCTGGTTCGGCGTCATGTGCAGGTCTGACAGGTGCAGCACGCGCAGCGGCTCGGCGTCCGTGGGGAGCACCGGTACGTCGTACCGGCGCAGGGTGAACATGTTGCGCTCGACGAGCGACGCGTACGCCAGGGTGGCCGCGCCGGCGGCGACGGTCCCGGCGGCGAGCCGGAATAGTGTGCGCTTTCGCATGGCGTTCAGGGTAGTTTGACCGTCCATGAGCACGCTGAAGGACCGTCTCACCGCCGACATGCGCGCCGCCCTGAAGGCGCGCGACGAGCTGACCACCTCCACACTGCGGATGGCCCTCGCGGCCGTCGGCAACGCCGAGGTCGCCGGCAAGGAAAAGCGCGAGCTCAGCGACGACGAGGTGCTCGCGGTGCTGACCAAGGAGGCGAAGAAGCGGCGCGAGGCCGCGGTCGCCTTCGCCGACGCGGGTCGCGCCGAGCAGGCGGGCAAGGAGACCGCCGAGGGCGAGGTGCTGGAGCGCTACCTACCCAGGCAGCTCTCCGACGCCGAGCTGACCGAGCTGGTCGCGGGGGCGCTCGCCGCCGGGGGCTTCACCGGCAAGGCGCAGATGGGCCCGGCCATGAAGGCGGCCCAGGCCGCGGTGGCCGGCCGGGCCGAGGGTGGCCGGGTCGCCGCCGAGGTACGCCGGCAGCTCGGCCTCTGACCGGGCCGGACGACGAAGCGGGCGGGCACCCACCTGGGGTGCCCGCCCGCCGTCGTTCCTCGGTCAGCGGCGCGGTGGCCGGCCGGGGCCGTTGCCGTTCGGTGGAGGTGGGGTGCCGGGGTCCGGCTTGCCGCCGCCGGCGCTGACCTCGATGGTCACCACGCCGCCCTTGATGGTGCGTCCGTCCGGGCTGGTACCGGCGGCGGTGCCCGCCGGACACTCGGACGGGACCTTGCTGCTGGAGACCACCGGCTCGAAGCCGGCGCCGCTCAGCCGCGACTTGGCGGTCTCGACCGACTCGCACTTCACCCCGGGGATGGAGCGCTGGTCACCCATGAGGATCTTGCCGCTCGGCGGGGTGAAGTCGATCCGCTCCTTGCCCTTCATGGCGTCCCGGAGCGTCTCGTACACCGCCGGGTTGATGCCGGTGGGGACGTCGTGGCCCATCTTCTGGTTGGTCTGCGCCCAGTCCGGGTCGGCCTCGATGCCGGCGACCGCGTACTGCTTGGTCATCGCGACGAGGGCGGAGGTCTTGTCGGAGTCGGTGGTGCCGGACTTGCCGGCGACCGGGGCGTTGACGATCCGGCGCACGTTGCCCGCGGTGGCGGTCTTGCACTTGGAGGTCGACGAGTGGTCACCGACCGGGCAGCGGGCGGCATCCACGGCGGCTCGGGCCACCTGGGTGCTGATCCGCTGCTCGCAGTGCGGGTTGGCGATGTCCAGCTTGTCGCCGTCCGGGCCGCGGATCTCCTGGACCGGGATCGGCTCGCAGTACTTGCCGTCGGCGGCCAGGGTCGCGTAGGCGTTGGCCAGTTCCAGCGGGGTGGTCTGCGAGACGCCCAGGGTGAAGGCGCCCCACTGGTGCGCGGCGTCCTTGTTCGCGGCGAAGCTGGCGTCGTTGGGCGCCCGGAAGGTGATGCCCAGCTTCTCGGCGGCCTTCACCACGTTCTCGGCGCCGACCCGCTGCTGCAGCGCAACCCAGTAGGTGTTGACCGAGAAGCCGAACGCGCTCCACATGTTGTGCACGCCGGCCATCGACTTGTTGGCGTTCTGCGGGCAGTAGAAGTGCGTGCCCGGGCAGGCGGCCGGGTTGCCCGAGTCGATGATGTACTCGGACTTGAACTGCTGCTGCGCGTTGATGGTGTAGCTGAGTGGGTAGCCCTTCTCCAGGGCCGCCACCATGGTGAACATCTTGAACGTCGAGCCGGCCTGGTAGCCGGTGATGCCACCACCGCCGGAGATCAGCGGGTTGACCGTGTTCGGGCGGTTGCCCCGGATGTTCCGCTTGGCCTTCCTCGGGTCGCTGGAGATCTTGTTCTGCGGGTGGGCCGGATCGTCGAGCTTGAAGTTCCGGTTGACCGCGATGGCCCGGACCCGACCGGTGCCCGGCTCGATCACCGCGACCATCCGGGCGGCCTTGTTGTCCTCGCTCAGGTGGTTGCGGACCGCCTTGTCGGCGGCCTTCTGCGCCTGGATGTCGAGGCTGGTGGTGATGGTGTAGCCGCCGCTCTTCAGCCGGCGCTCGCGGTCGTAGGAGGTCGAGCCGAACGTCTCCTGCTGCATCCACCAGCGGTAGAAGTAGTCGCAGAAGAAGCCCCAGGAGCGGGTGTTGGTGGCGACGCAGCCGTTCGGGGTGCGCTTGTTCTTGACCACCAGCTTGATCTTCTTGGCCTGGTCGGCCTGCGCCTGGGTGATGGCGCCGATCTGCACCATGTTCTGGATGACGTAGTCGCGCCGGCCGACCGCCTCCGGGTAGCCCGTCTTGGTGGTGGGGTCGAACGCGGTCGGTGCCTTCACCATGCCGGCCAGCATGGCCGACTCCTGGATGTCGAGCTTGCTCGGCGCCTTGCCGAAGTAGACCTGGCTGGCGGCGTAGATGCCGTACGCGCCGTTGCCGAAGGCGGCGATGTTCAGGTAGCGCTCCAGGATCTCGTCCTTGGAGAGTTCCTTGTCGATCTGGAGCGCGTAGCGCATCTCGCGCAGCTTGCGGGCGCTGGTGTCCTCGGTCGCGGCGACCACGTCGGCCGGGTGGGTGGCCGAGTACGAGATGGCCAGCCGGACGTACTGCATGGTGAGCGTCGACGCGCCCTGCCGGGAGGCCCCGGCCTGGTTGTTGACGAACGCCCGGGCGACGCCGTTGAGGTCCACGCCGTTGTGCTTGTAGAAGTCGTGGTCCTCGGCCGCGATGATGGCCTTCTGCATCACCGGCGCGATGTCCTTGAGCTTGACGTCGCGCCGGTTCTCGTCGTACATCGTGGCGAGCGGTGTCTTGCCGTCCGCGGCGACCAGGTAGCTGATCTGCGGCGCGCGGGCCACTGTCAGCTCCTTGGGGAGCGCGCCGAAGGTCTCGGCGCCCGCCTTGGCGGCAAGTCCGGACATCGCCACCGCGGGGAAGGCCGCCGCCGCGACCACCACGCCGGCCAACAGGCCACAGATGAGTAGCGATGCGGCGTTGGTCAGCACATTGTGGTCACGTTTCCGCATCCAGGTCACCTCGACAGGGTACGCGAGTAGGGAACGAGGGGCGCGCGGGGAAGTTTCCCCATTTCCTGCGCGCGCCGGTCTCGTTGTGCTAAACGCACGAACCCTGGTGCGAGGTTGCGTGAACCCGGGAGAAGTCTCCCCCGAATGGGGGAGCCGTGCAGCGTTTTCCCGAACCCCGTCCGGGTAGACGGCGGGCCAGAGCCCGGGAAGCCGGGAGTGTCCGTAATGATGGATTTCGCCGACAACGTTGCGTAATCGGGCGACTACACAGCATGATGGTGGCGGCGACAGAGCCGCATGTCGTCCGTGCCGCCCTGGGGAGGCCGGCCGGACGACCAGGGGGTTGATTCGACGGCTGGTCGCGGCGAAGTCGGTAGGTACTGCAAGGGGGGACGTGTACAGATGGGCATGATCACTGACTGGCCGTCACTGGCGGCATGTCAGAACGGGGACCCGGACGCGTTGTTCGTACAGGGCGCCGAACAGAACGTGGCGAAGCGGATCTGCCGGAGCTGCCCAGTGCGGTACGAGTGCCTGGCCGACGCGCTAGACAACCGGATCGAGTTCGGTGTGTGGGGTGGCATGACCGAACGCGAGCGTCGGGCGTTGCTGCGCCGTCATCCGCAGGTGACCAGCTGGCGGAAGATGTTCGAGGCCGCCATGAAGAAGAACGCCAGGGAGAAGGCCGGCAAGGACAAGGTCCTGGTGACCACCGCCAACTGACCGACCACGTCAGCCGGCCGGCCGGTCGCCGCGCCTCACCGCCGGCTGATCGCCTCGCCGATCGTCCGCAGCCCGTCGACGTCGTGCACGTCGGCGGGCTGTGCCGTCACCGACACCGCCGGCACCGTCGGGAACGCCTCGGTGAACCGGGCCGCCACCCGCCGCTCGCGTACCGCCTGCTGGGCCAGGGCGGCGTGGGCCCGCAGCACCTCGACGGTGCCCGCGTGCGCGCCGCCGGCGGCCAGCCGCTCGGCGGCGGCCAGGCTGTCGGCGGCGCTCAGGTCCGACACCGCCGGCCGGTGCACCCGGTTGAGCACCAGGCCGGCCAGCGGCATCCGCTCCTCGCGCAGCCGGCCGGCGAAGTAGGCGGCCTCCCGGACCGCGTCCGACTCCGGCGCCGCGACCAGCAGGAACGCCGTCTCCCGGGCCTGCAGGATCCGGTAGGTCTGCTCGGCCCGCTGCCGGAAGCCGCCGAACATCGAGTCCAGCGCGGCGACGAAACCGGAGAGGTCGGTGAGCAGCTGCGCACCGAGCACCTTCTGCACGATCTTCGAGAACATGCCGAAGCTGGCCGTCACGAAGCTGAACATGCTCCGCCCGCCGCTGCGGGCCGGCGCGAGCAGCAGCCGCAGCATCCGGCCGTCGAGGAAGCGGGAGAGCCGGGCCGGGGCGTCGAGGAAGTCCAGCGCCGAGCGGGACGGTGGGGTGTCCACCACGATCAGGTCCCACTCGCCCCGGGCGTGCAACTGGCCCAGCTTCTCCATCGCCATGTATTCCTGGGTGCCGGCGAACGTGGAGCTCATGGCCTGGTAGAAGGGGTTGGCGAAGATCTCCGCCGCCTTCGCCGGATCGGTGTGCTGGAGCACCACGTCGTCGAAGGTGCGCTTCATGTCGAGCATCATGGCGTGCAGCTCACCGCCGCTGGCCTCGACATCGATCCCCTTGACCTGGCGCGGGGTGTTGTCCAGCTCGGTCAGGCCGAGGGACTGGGCCAGCCGGCGGGCCGGGTCGATGGTGAGCACCACCGTGCGCCGACCGTGCCGCTCGGCCGCCCGCAGCGCCAAGGCGGCCGCGGTGGTCGTCTTGCCCACTCCGCCGGCCCCGCAGCAGACCACGATCCGGACGCCCGGATCGGCGAGGATCTGGTCGACGTCCAGCGGTGGCGCCGCGTCTTCGGAAGGCACCAATCGAGCGTATCGGTCGAGAGGGTGTCTCTGCTCCGTGCCGGCCGCAGGTGTGAGTCAGTCGGCCCGGACGAGCGCCGCCGCCAGCGTCTCCAGCCCGGCCCGGTCCATCCCGTCCGGGAGCAGCGGCAGCTCGGTGAGGGGCAGCCCCAGCTCCACCAGCTCGGCCCGGAGCGAGTCCTCCAACTCCCGGCGTATCTGCTGGTCCCGGGCCTCCTGGACGAGCCCGGCGACGGTCCGGCCGTCGGTCGGCAGGCCGGCGGCGGCCAGCCCCCGCTTCACCTCGGCCGCGGTCACCCCGCGACCCGCCGGCACCGGCGGCCGGGTCCCGTTGACGATCACCCGACCGATCGGGAACCCCAGCTGGGTCAGCTCGTCGATCGCGTCGACCGTCTCCTGGACCGGCATCTCCTCCAGCAGCGTCACCACGTGCACGGCCGTGATCGGCGAGCGGAGCAGCACCGAGACCCCTTCGCTCTGGGTCTTGATCGGGCCGACCTTGGCCAGCCGGGCGGTCTCCGCGGTCACGTTGAGGAAACGGCCGATCCGGCCGGTCGGCGGGGCGTCCAGCACCACCGCGTCATACGTCCGGCGTTGGCCGCTGGTGCGGGTGGTGGCCTCCTTGACCTTGCCGGTGAGCAGCACGTCCCGCAGGCCCGGCGCGATGGTGGTGGCGAAGTCGATCGCGCCGAACTTGCGCAGTGCCCGACCGGCCGCGCCGAGCTTGTAGAACATGTCGAGGTATTCCAGGAGCGCCTCCTCGGCGTCCACCGCCAGCGCCCGCACCTCGCCGCCGCCCGGCGCGTCGGTCAGGTGCCGCTCCTCGTAGGGCAGCGGGTCGGTGCCGAAGAGCTGGGCGATGCCCTGCCGTCCCTCCACCTCGACCAGCAGGGTGCGCCGGCCGCCGGCGGCCAGCCCGAGGGCCAGCGCCGCGGCCACGCTGGTCTTGCCCGTGCCGCCCTTGCCGGTCACCACGTGGAGGCGGGCCGGCCACCCGGTGCCGGCCGATTCCGCCGGATGCTCAGCTGCTGCCACCCGTCGAGCCTATCCAGCCGCCCGGCTCAGGCGACCTCGCAGACCCACCAACCTGTCTTCCGCACCACGGTGAAGCGCAGGTCCTGGTCGGCCACCTTCTCGTCGGAGGTGGTCATGGTGACCTTGGTGGTGACGGTTGCCCGGTCGCCGGTCTGGTTGTCCACCTTCGGGGTGGTCCACCGGAACCGTGGGCTCTGGTACTTCGTGGCGTACTTCCGCACCTCGTCGACCTTGGCGGCGATCTTCTTGTCGTCCCGCGAGGCGGAGCAGACGAAGGTGGCCGCCTTCCGGGCGTCCCGGTCCTTGTAGACCGCGGTGAGGAAGTTGTCCACCGCGACCGCCGGCTCCTTGGCGCCCTGGCCCTCCTCCGCGTTGCGCAGGGTGAGGAACGCGGCCGTGGCGCCACCGCCGCAGAGCAGGACCGCCGCGGCCAGCACGATCGAGGCGATCAGCAGCCCGCGCCGCTTCTTCGGGGCCGCCGGATCCGGGTACGGCAGGTAGCCAGGGGCCGGTGGCGGGTAGGCCCCGGGGGTCGGCATGGCGCCGACGGGCGGCTGCTCAGGCGACGGGCCACCGGGCGAACCGGTGGCGCCGCCGATGGGCGGTTGGGTCATGTCTTCCCCCGAGGGTGCGGCGCCGTCGCCGCCGCAGGCGACGAACGCGTGATCGAGCGTGGCGCACGGGCGTGGGTCGCCCGTCCAGACCGGAAGGGTAGCGGTCGATGGGCGACTTGCCAGCCCCGCGTGTCCCGCCCGAGCAGCGTCCCGCGTCCCGGTAGGTTCGCCGGACCGTAGGCTGAGCCTGACCGAAGTCCATGCCAGGCAAGGGAGCCTTTAGCTGATGCAGAAGTGGGAATACGCCACGGTCCCGCTGCTGGTCCACGCGACCAAGCAGATCCTCGACAACTGGGGCGAGGACGGCTGGGAGTTGGTCTCCGTGGTTCCCGGCCCGAACCCGGAGCAGCTCGTCGCCTACCTCAAGCGTCCGAAGGCGTGACGGCCATGGCGAACGGACCGCACGCGAAGCTCGCCGAGCTGGGCCTGACCCTGCCCGAGGTGGTGCCGCCGGTGGCCAGCTACGTGCCGGCCGTGCAGTCGGGGCAGCACGTCTACGTCTCCGGTCAGCTGCCGATGGCCGAGGGCAAGCTGCTCGCCACCGGCAAGGTGGGCGCCGGCGTCTCGGTCGAGCAGGCGAAGGACCTGGCCCAGCGGTGCGCCCTGAACGCGCTCGCCGCCATCGACTCGCTGGTCGGCCTGGAGAATGTCGTCAAGATCGTGAAGCTGAGCGGCTTCGTGGCCAGCGCGCCGGGCTTCACCGGCCAGCCGGGTGTGATCAACGGTGCCTCCGACCTCTTCGGCGCCGTCTTCGGCGAGGCCGGCCGGCACGCCCGCAGCGCGGTCGGCGTCGCCGAGCTTCCGCTCGACTCCCCGGTCGAGGTCGAGGTAATCGTCGAGGTCGCCTGACGCTCCGTACCCGCGATCTTGCGGTTGTGGCGCCGGCAGATGGCCCCGCAAGGGGACATAACACCAGCCGAGACTGCAAGATCGCGGGTACTGGCGAGCGGGGTCGTACGATCGCTGCCATGGGCGGGCATGTGACCGGGGCGGCAGGTGCGCTCGCGGACGAGCTGCCGGGTTGGGTGACGCTGCTGCGCGCGCCGAACCCGGGGCCGATGACGCTCGACGGCACCAACACCTGGGTGCTGCGCGCCCCCGGCGCGGAGTACGCGGTCGTCGTCGACCCGGGCCCGGCCGACGAGGCGCACCTGGCCGCGATCGCGGCGCACGGGCCGGTCGGGTTCGTGCTGATCACCCACGGGCACCCGGACCACACCGAGGGCGCGCCGCGGCTGAGTGAGCTGCTCGGCGGCGCGCACGTCCTCGCCGTCGACCCGGCGCACACCATCGGCGGCGAGCCGCTGACCGAGCCGGGCGAATCGTTCGGCGGCTTCGGCCTGGAGATCGACCTGCTGAACACTCCCGGGCACACCGCCGATTCGGTCTGCTTCCTGGTCGAGCACGGCGACGAGCGGGTGGTCCTCACCGGCGACACCATCCTGGGCCGGGGCACCACCGTGGTCGCCCACCCGGACGGGCACCTCGGGGACTACCTGTCGAGCCTGGAGCTGCTCTCCACGTACCGCGGGGTCCCGGCGCTGCCCGGGCACGGCCCGGCGCTGGCCGACTGCGCCGCGGCGGCCGAGTTCTACCTGGCCCACCGGCGGGCCCGGCTCGACCAGGTCCGCGCCGCGGTCGCCGAGGGCGCGACCACCGCGCCCGAGGTGGTCGCCAAGGTCTACGCCGACGTCGACCGGTCGCTCTGGTGGGCCGCCGAGTGGTCGGTCCGCGCCCAGCTCGAATACCTCGGGGTGGAGCAGCCGTGACCTGCCCGGTGTGCGGAACCGTCGCGGTACCCGGCGCGCGGTTCTGCCACAACTGCGGGGCGGCGCTGCCGGCCGCCGCGACGCTGCCCGCCGCCGAACGGCGGGTGGTCACCGTGCTCTTCGGCGACTTGTCCGACTTCACCTCCTGGTCCGAGGACCTCGACCCGGAACGGGTCGGCGCGGTCACCGACCGGGTGCTCGCCGCCCTCGCCGGCGCGGTCAAGACCTTCGGCGGGCACGTCGACAAGCTCACCGGCGACGGCATCATGGCCGTCTTCGGCGCACCCGTCGCGCACGAGGACGACGCCGAGCGGGCCGTCCGGGCCGCGCTCTCCATGCAGCGGGCGGTCCGCCGGGTGCTCGACGACGAGCGGGGCGGCGGCGCGCCGCTCGGCCTGCGGGTCGGCCTGAACACCGGTGACGTCATCGCCGGCATCCAGGCCGCCATCGAGTACACGGTCATCGGCGACACGGTGAACACTGCTGCCCGGCTCGCCGACGCCGCCGCCGTGGGCGCGGTCTACGCCGGGGCGCGGACCGCCGCCGCCACTCGGCACGTCGCCTCCTGGCGGGCGCTGCGCCCGCTGCGGCTCAAGGGCAAGCGGGAGCCGGTCGAGGCGTATGAGCTGCTGGGCCTCCTGGACGCGCCGGGCACCCGGTCCGGCCTCGGCGACGAGGCGCCCTTCGTGGGCCGGGAGACCGAGGTCGGCCGGGTCGCCGGGCGGCTCGCCGAGGTGATCGACCGGGGCGAGCCCCGGGTGCTGCTGATGACCGCCGAGGCGGGGATCGGCAAGTCCCGGTTCGCCGCCGAGGTGGAACGCCTCGCCGCCGGCTACGACGTCGGCGCCGGCCGCTACGCCGCGCACACCGGCGCCCGGGTGCTCTCCGTCCGCTGCGCCGCGTTCGGCGAGCGGCGCCGGCTCGCGCCCCTCGCCGACCTGGTCCGGGCCGCCGTCGGTCTGCCCAACGACGCGGCCACCGCGCTCACCCGGCCGGCGGTCGAGGAGCGGCTGCGCCGGCTCGGCCAGCGGCTCGGCCGGCTCCCCGGTGACCTGCCCCCACTCGCCGTCGACCAGCTCCTGGCCCTGCTCGGGTACGCCGAGCTCCCCGCCGCCAGCGAGAACGGCGAGTGGAATGTCGCCTCCCCGCCGCCGGACGCCGAGGCGGTGCCGAACGCGGTCGCCGGGCTGCTCAGCGCGCTCGCCGTCGAGGCGCCGCTGATGATCGTCGTGGACGACCTGCACGACGCCACCGCCGAGACCATCAAGGCGCTCGCGCTGACCCTCAACCGGCTCAGCGGCCCGGTGCTGGTGCTGCTGCTCGGCCGGCCCGAGCTGGTGCGTACCGCCGGGGCGCTGACCCGGCTCGCGGACGCCGAGGTGCACGCGCTGCCCCCGCTGCGCGGTGCCGACGCGGCCCGGCTGCTCACCAGCTATCTGAGCGGCGGCAAGCTGCCGCCGGCCGACGCGGACCGGCTGCTCGCCACCGCGCAGGGCAACCCGTTCTACCTGGCCGAGCTGGTGACCCTGCTGATGGAGCGGGGTGCGCTCACCGCGGGCGCGGACCGGGACATGCCCGGTGGCTGGCGGCTGGCGCCCGGCTCGATGGGCAGCCGGCTGCTCTCCCGGGACCTGGCAGCCGTACTCGCGGCGCGTATCGACGCGCTGCCGGTGGACGCCCGCTCGGTGCTGCGGGACGCCGCCGTGGTCGGCGACACCGTGCCCTCGGGCACCCTGGAGGCACTCCGCGAGCAGCGCGCCGGGCGGGACGGCCGGCCGGCGGCGGTGGTCGCGGTCGAGCTGGACCGGGCCGTGGAGGAGCTCCTGCAACGCCGGATGCTGCACCGGACCCGCGCCGGGTACGCGTTCGCCACCCCGCTGATGCGCGAGGCCGCGTATTCCGGGGTGAGCAAGGCCGAGCTGGCCGAGCGGCACGCCGCGCTGGCCCGTTGGGCCGCCCCGGAGAGCGCCGACGCCCCCGCCGCCCCGCCCGGCGGGTTCACCGGGACCGCCCGGGACGACTTCGTCGCCCAGCACGTCGAGCGGGCCGCGGCGCTCGCGGACGCGGTCAAGCTGCGCCCCGACGCGCCGGCTCGCGCGGTCGCCCCGCTGGGCGTGGCCGCGCTCGGCCGGGCCGCTCGCCGCGCACTACGCTCGGGGGAGCCGGCCCTGGCCGTCGAGTACGCCGAACGCGCCGCCGAGCTGGCCCGCGACGGCGTGCCGCTGGCCGACCGGGTGGTGCACGCTCGGGCGCTGCTCCAGGTCGGCCGCCCCCACGACGCGCTCGCCTTCGCCGAGAAGATCGCCGCCAACGCCGGGGACGCGGCGGCCATCCGGGCCAGCGCCCTGCTGCTCGCCGGGCAGGCCCACCAGACCCTCGGCGACGCCGCCAGGGCGGAGCGCTGCTGGCAGGAGGCGTTGCAGGTGGCCACCGCGGCCGAGCTGCCGACCGTGCGCGCCTCGGCCATGCGCCGGCTCGGCATGGCAGACTTCATCGCCGGCCGGCTGGGCCAGGCGAGCAGCCGCCTCGCCGCCTCCTATCAGGTCAGCCTCGCCGCGAAGGACCCGCGCGGGCAGGCCTGGTCGTTGCAGAACCTGGCCTGGGTGACCACCACCCGGGGCGACTTCGCCGGCACCAACGCGGTGCTCGGTCGGGCCGCCCGGCTCTTCGCCGAGCTGAAGGACCCGTACGGGCGGGCCTGGCTGCGCGGCACCACCGCCTTCGCCCGGCTGCTCGCCGGCCGGCTCCGGGAGGCCTGTCGGATGGCGCAGGTGTTCCTGCCGTTCGGCGAGCGGGTCGGCGAGGCGTGGGCGGTCGGCACGCTCCGTGCGGTCGAGGCGTACGCCACCGCCGAGCTGGGCGAGCTGGCCGAGGCGGACCGTGGGGCACGTCGGGCGTACCGGGAGTTCGCCGAGGTCGGCGACGACTGGGGGCAGGGCTTCGCGCTGGTCGTCCGCGGGGTGGTGGCGCGCGGGTTGGGCGAGCCCGAGCACGCCGCCGACCTGCTCACCGACGCCCTCGCGTACGCCGGGCGGACGTCGCACCCGCTGCTCACCGGGATGGCTGGCACGATGCACGGGTTCGTGGCGCTGGACATGGGTGACTGGGAGACCGCCGAGCGGGACGCCCGGTCGGTGCTGACCACGGTGGAGCCGCACAACCCGCAGGCGCCCGCCCAGGTGGCGCCCCGGGTGCTGCTCGCGATGGCCCGGCTCGCCGCCGGCGACCCGCCGACCGCGGTGGGGCTGCTCGCCCCGGTCGCCACCGCCGCCGCCAGCAGCCCGTCCCTGCTCTTCTCCCGTCGCCAGACCATGGCCCGGTACGCTTCCGCGCTGCTCGCCCACGGCCAGCGCGAACAGGCGCTGGACTGGGCGCAGCGGGCGGTGGCGGCGCCGGCCGAGGATGTCCGCAGCCAGGTCATCGCGGCCTGCGTACTGGCCGAGACGCTGGACGCCTGCGGCCGCCGGGCCGAGGCGCTGGCCAGCGCCGAGGAGGCGGTCCGCCTGGCGTACGCCACCGAGCAGCGCAGCGAGCGGGCTGTCGCCGACGCCCTCCGCGCCCGCCTCGCCGCGAGCTGACTCGCGTGCGCGCCGCGCCGCGCGCCCCCAGGGACCCGCGCTGATTCAGGGAAAGCGTGGCCTCCGCGCGCCGGACAACCAGGCTTTCGGTGAATCTGCGCCCACCGGGTGTCGCGGGGCGCGGGCGGGGGGCGATAGGTATGGCGGTTCCGGGGATGTGCGTGTCGGGCCCGCCGGTTAGCGTGTGGGGTCGATTGGGACCGGTCACGTCGGCGGGTTTGGGGGAGGACGGATGAGGCTGCCGCGCTCGGGCGCCGGCTGGACGATCGCGGTCTTCGGGGCCCTGGCGGTGCTGTTGGGTGCGCTCGGGCTGGTCTGGCCGGAGGCTCAGCTTCGCATGCTCGGCTTCGAGGTGCCGGCCGAGCGGGCCGCCGGTGACTACACCGGCACGTTCCTCACCGCGTCCTCCATGGCGTCCTTCAACATGGGGGTCTACTACCTGCTCGCCGCCGCCACCGAGTGGCGACCGTTCTACCGGTTCACCGTCTGGTTCCGGCTGGTCACGTTCACCGTTTTCAGCATCACGGTGCTGACCCACGTCGCCCCCGGTCGGTTCTTCGGCGTGGCTGCCTGGGAGGGGCTCGGTGCGGTCGCCACGGCCGTCGGCCTGTGGTGGGACGCCCGCCGGGCCGTCGCCCCGGGGGCGGCCGCGGACGACGCCGCCGGCTCCGGGCCGGTGCCGGCGACCGATGCGGCGCGCTGAGCGACGCGGATCGTTGGGTATTTTCGAGTCGTGACCGAGACCCCGCCTGGCGCCCTCCGGCGGCCCATTGTGCCCGGTCTGACCGATCTGGAGGTCTTCGCCCGGGGTGGCTACGCCACCGTCTACCGGGCCACCCAGATCTCGGTGGGGCGCGAGGTCGCGGTCAAGGTGGAGAACCGCACCCTGGACAGCGAGCGCGACCAGGCCCGGTTCCTGCGCGAGGCGCGGGCCGCCGGGAGGATGTCCTCCCACCCGCACGTGGTCGACCTCTTCGACGTCGGGGTCACCATCGACCAGCACCCGTACCTGATCATGGAACTCTGCGACGGGTCGTACGCGGAGCGGATGCGCACCTCGCCGCTGGGTCCGGTGGAGGCCCGGGATCTGGGCGTCAAGATCGCCGACGCGCTCGCCCACTCGCACGCGGCCGGGGTGCTGCACCGGGACGTCAAACCGGCCAACATCCTCTACTCGCACTTCAACCCGGCGGTGCTGGCCGACTTCGGGCTGGCGGTGCTGGCCGAGGTGCGCGACGCCTCGGTCACCCTGGAGGTGCTCACCCCGGCGTACGCGCCGCCGGAGATGTTCAGCCACAGCCCGCCCTCGCCGGCCGTCGACGTGTACGCGCTCTGCGCCACCCTCTACGCGGTGATGCACGGCCGGCCGCCGCGCTGGCAGTCCGAGCGCAACCCGAGCCTGGTCACCGTGCTGGAGATGTTCAACCAGCCGATCCCCGGCCTGCCCGACGTGCCCGACCAGTTGGTCGACGTGCTGCGGCTCGGCATGTCCAACGACCCGGGGGAGCGACCGTCCGCCGTGGAGTTGGGCGCCATGCTCGCCGCGCTCCCGCTGGACCCGAACGCCCCGGTCAGCGGCGCGCCGATCTCCGGCGCCCCGGTCAGCGGCGGAGCCACCGGCGGCACCACCACCGGCGGGCCGTACCGCCTGGGCCGGACGGGGCAGCCGACCCCGCGGCCGCCCGCCGAGGACGACCACCCGACCGTGCCGGCAGCCGGCCGGCGCCGGCGTCGCTGGTTCCTCGGCGGCGCGGGAGTGCTCGCGCTGGCCGCCTCGGCCAGCGCGGGGGCGTGGCTGGCCGGCGGTACGCCGCCCGTGGGGTCGCCGACGCCGGTGGCCAGCGGGGTGGTCGATCCGACCGGGGCGAGGGTGCTGCCGGGCTGCGCGATCGGCGACGTACGCCTGCCGACCGGTGCCCGCTGCGCGCCGGAACTGGAGTGCTACGGGCCGGTGCGGCTGCGGCGGGACCGGGCGGAGGCGGCCCGGGTGCCGTGCGACGGCCGGCACACCTGGGAGACCTACGCCGAGGGCGACCTGCCCGCGGTGCTGGTCGGGGCGGGGCACGGGGCGGTCGTCGCGGACGCGGCTGTCCAGCAGGTCTGCAACCTCAGCACGTTCCGGCTCGTCAGCGGCATCCCGCAGGCGGCCGGCTGGAACCTGGAGGTGCTGCCGCCCTCCGGCACGGATGCGGATCGCACCTACCGCTGTCTGGCCGGGCGGGGTGTCGACGCCCTCGCCGTGCCGACCCTCACCGGTCGCTGAGGCCGTTCGGCGTCCGCTGCTCCCGGATCTGCCGGGGATCGAGCGCCTCCAGGGTGTCGGCGTCCACGCCGCCCGCGCCAGGCGTCGGCAGCTCCTCCGCCGGGGCGGCGTCGGCACCGCTCTGCCGGAGGGCGCTCACCGTCACCCCGGCGATCACCCCGAGCAGGACGCAGAGCAGCGCGAGGGCCACCGACAGGATGCCCGCGGGACGCCACACCAGCAGCGTCACCAGCGCCGCCACCGCCGCCAGCGACGCGACGGCGGCCGTCACCCGCGCATCGGGCTTCGGGAATGAGCTCACCCGACAAGCATCGCCCAGGCCGTCCACCTGTCAACCGCCGATCCGGGCGGCGGCCATGAAGAGTGGTCTGAGGGACTCCCGGGATACGGCGGGTGATCGGACACCCGCCGTATCCCAGGCCGGTCAGCCGAACGCGGTGGTGTAGTACCGCACCCGGTAGAAGCGGGCGCCGCTCTTGCGGTGGTTGCCGGAGCTGAAGTGGATGGTGCTGCTCCACTCGCCCTCGCCGGCACCCGGGACCACCCAGGTCCGCACCCCGTTGGGCAGCCGGGTGTACGCCTTCACGTGGTCGGCCGTGCTCACCACGCTCGAGGTGAACTGCCAGCTGTTGCCGGCGTACACCAGGCTGAGCGAGCGCACGTTGTAGGACGAGGTGAAGAAGTATCCGCTGCCCCGGTGGTCGGGGAGGATGTCGTGCCCGGTCTTCGCCCGACCCGCGCCGTCGCTGAAGGTGAGCTTCGTCCGGTACTTCAGCCGGGTGGCCGAGCCGTCGCCGGTGATCCCGTACAGCCGGACCTCGCCGCTGCCCACCGCGATGATGAAGCCGTTCTGGTTGTAGATCACCCCGTGGGCGCCGGGGAAGTTGATGAACTGCACCGCCCGGGTGCCCGGCTTGCCCCCGTTGCTGCTGGGAACGAAGAGGTGCAGCCCGCCGCCGGTGGACGAGCCGGTGGGTCCCTTCGAGGTGGCCACCACGATCGCCCCCTTGCCCTCGATCCGCTCGATCGAGTGCGGGTTGCCGTCGACGGTGGTCTGCCAGACGATCCCACCGGTCCGCGACGAGCTGATCGCGCTCTCGTCGATCATCGCCGCCCGGCCCAGGAAGTCTCCGGCCCCCGAGGAGGTGACCAGCATGACGGTGCCCCACTTGGCGGTGCCCCGGCGCTTGACGTCGGACAGGTTCGTCCAGGTGCCGGTGCGGCCGGGGGCCTGCCACAGGGTCGTCCCGCCGGTCCAAGCGGCGGGGTTGAAGCGGAGGATCCGCCCGCTGGCCTGCTCCGTCGCCATCACGTAGTACGTCGCCGCCTCGGCCGGGCCGGCACCGAGCAGCCCGGCGGCCGGGGCGGCCACCGCCGCGCCGGCGATGCCCCTGAGAATGGCTCTTCTATCCATCGCACCCTCCTATGTGGTCCGTCGCGCTCGATCCTGCCAGTGCGACGAGGGTGTCGATTCAGCCACCCCTTCCGGCCCACCGGGCCTCGACCGGATCAGTACGACTTGTCCTGGCCGAGCACGTGCTGGGCGACGAAGTTGAGGATCATCTCGCGGCTGACCGGGGCGATCCGGCCGGCCCGGACCGCGCCGAGCAGCGTGGCCACGCCGTACTCGGTGGTCATGCCGGCCCCGCCGAGCACCTGCACGGCGGTGTCCACGGCGAGCGCGGCGGCCTCGCCGGCCGCGTACTTGGCCATGTTGCCGGAGACGCCGGCCTCCAGGTCGCGGCCCGCGTCATAGAGGCTGGCCGCCCTGTAGATCATCAACCGGGCCAACTCCACCTGCACGGCGGCGTGCGCGAGCGGGTGGGCGACGCCCTGGTGGGAGCCGATGCTCCGGCCGCCCCACACCTTGCGGGTGGCGGTGTACCCGCTCGCCCGCTCGATCGCGTACCGACCGGTGCCCGCACCCATCGCGGCGACCGTGATCCGCTCCGGGTTCAGTCCGGAGAAGAGCGCCGGCAGCCCGGCGTCCAGGGACTCGCCGACCAGCGCGTCGGCGGGGA
Organism: Micromonospora sp. NPDC005806; assembly: GCF_042871425.1. NCBI lineage: Bacteria > Bacillati > Actinomycetota > Actinomycetes > Micromonosporales > Micromonosporaceae > Micromonospora > Micromonospora sp. NPDC005806. Next base: position 74,114 of record NZ_JBIAIL010000018.1, read on the forward strand.
GCCGGACGTCGTCCAGGTAGAGCAGGAACTGGTTCTCCGGGGAGAGGATCTCCATGTCCAGTTTGGAGCATTCCAGCCCGGGCGCGTCGGTGGGCACGATGAACAGGGCCGGCCTGAGCTTGCCGGTCGCGGAGTCCTCGGTCCTGGCCACCACCAGCACGTGCTGCGCCTCGTCGACCCCCGAGATGTAGCACTTGCGGCCGGAGAGCAGCCAGTCGTCGTCGTCCCGGCGAGCCACGGTGCCGAGCCGGTGGAAGTTCGAGCCGGCCTCCGGCTCGGTGATCGCGAAGACGATCTTCCGGGAGCCGTCGGCGAGCCCGGGCAGGTGGCGCTTGCGCTGCTCGTCCGTGCCGTGCTTGTTGATCACGGTGGCGGCGATGGCGGGGGAGACCACCAGCAGCAGCAGCGGGCAGCCGGCCGCCGCCAGCTCCTCGCAGACGATGGCCAGCTCGGTGATGCCACCGCCCCCGCCGCCGTACTCGGTGGGGATGTTGACGCCGAGGTAGCCGAGCCGGCCGGCCTCGTGCCACAGCTCGGTGGTGTGCTCGCCGGCCTTGGCCTTCTCCACGAAGTAGGAATGGCCGTACTTCCGGCCCAGCGTCCGGACGGCGTCGCGGAGCTGGTCCTGCTCGGGGGTGAGGTCGAAGTTCATCGCGGGTCCTCCTCGGGATCGACCACGGCCAGCACGGCTCCGGTCTCGACCTGGCCGCCGGCCGGCACCGGCAGCTCGGCCACCACGCCGTCGGCCGGGGCGAGCACCGGGTGTTCGAGCTTCATCGCTTCCAGGGTCAGCAGCAGGTCACCGGCGGCGACCCGCTGGCCGACCTCGACGTGCACCCGGGTCACCGCGCCGGGCAGCGGTGCGAGCAGCGACCCGGCGGCCAGCTCCGCCTCCGGGAGCGGGAACCGGGGCAGCTCGGTGAGGCTCGCCGCCCCGTCCGGGCCGTCCACGAAGACCGCGGGCCCCACCCGGTGTACGCGGAACACCCGCCGCACCCCGGCCACCTCGAGCACCACCCGGTCCGGGCCGGCCTCGACCAGGCCCACCGTCGACGCGTCACCGGCGGCCGGCGTCGTCGACCACGAGGCGAGCGCCCCGGTCCGGTCCAGCCGGTAGCGGACCTCGATCTCGCCGTCCGGCCCGGCGTAGCGGACGGCCTGCGGGAAGGCGGGCACGTTCCGCCAGCCCGACGGCAGCCCGGCCAGCACCCGCGCCTCGGCGCGACGGGCGGCGGCGGAGGCCAGCGCGGCGGCGAGGGCGGCCAGCGGCATCCCGCCCGGCGGCAGCAGCGGGGCGAAGAACTCCTGGTGCCGCTCCAGGAAGCCGGTGTCGATCTCCACGGCGCCGAACTCCCGGCTGCGCAGCACCCGGACCAGCAGGTCGCGGTTGGTGGACACGCCGTGCAGTTCGGCCCGAGCCAGCGCGCCGGCCAGGGCCCGGGCCGCCTCGGCGCGGGTGGGCGCCCAGGCGACCACCTTGGCGAGCATCGAGTCGTAGTGGACGCTGACCGTCGAACCGTCGGCCACGCCGGAGTCCAGGCGTAGGCCCCTCGTCGGGGCGAACGTGCCCACCACCCCCGGGACCGTGAACCGGTGCAGGGTGCCGGTTGCCGGGCGGAAGCCCTGGGCCGAATCCTCGGCACAGAGGCGTACCTCGATCGCGTGGCCCTCGGCCGGCGGCGTCGCCGCCAGCGGCAGCGGCTCGCCCTCGGCGACCAGCAACTGCAGCCGGACCAGGTCGAGCCCGGTGACCGCCTCGGTGACCGGGTGCTCCACCTGGAGGCGGGTGTTCATCTCCAGGAAGTGGACCTCGCCGTCCGGTGCGAGCAGGAACTCCACCGTGCCGGCGCCGACGTAGTCGACCGCCCGGCCGGCGGCCACCGCCGCCGCGTGCAGCCGCTGCCGCACCTCCGGCGGGAGGACCCCCGGCGCCTCCTCGACGATCTTCTGGTGCCGGCGCTGGATCGAGCAGTCGCGTACCCCGAGCGCCACCACCGTGCTGTGGGTGTCGCCGAAGATCTGCACCTCGACGTGCCGGCCCCGCTCGACGTACCGCTCGATGAAGACCGTGCCGTCGCCGAACGCCGCGGCCGCCTCGCGGCGCGCGGACGCGACGGCCTCGGCCAGCCCGGCGGCGTCGTGGACGATCCGCATGCCGCGCCCGCCGCCACCCGCGGCCGCCTTGACCAGCACCGGGAAGCCGGTGACCTGGTCCTCCTCGATCCAGGTGGGCAGCATCGGCACGCCCGCGTCGGCGAGCAGCGCCTTCGCCGCCATCTTGTCGCCCATCGCGGCGATCGCCTTGGCCGGCGGCCCGACCCAGGTCAGCCCGGCGTCGGTCACCGCCGCCGCGAACTCGGCGTTCTCGGCGAGGAACCCGTAGCCGGGGTGGACGGCGTCCGCGCCGGACCGGCGGGCCGCCGCCAGGATCAGGTCGATCCGCAGGTACGTCTCGGCGGGCGTGCTGCCGGCCAGGCGTATGGCCTGGTCGGCCTCGGCGACGAACTGCGCCTCGGCGTCCGCGTCGGAGTGCACGGCGACCGTCTCCACGCCGAGCGCCCGGCAGGTGGCGAAGACCCGGCGGGCGATCTCGCCCCGGTTGGCCGCGAGGAGCTTTCGAATCATGACCGAGCCTGCCTTTCGTTCGCGACTGCGGGACTCCGCTTCGCTGCGTTCCTCGCGCTCACCGGGCCCTCACATCCGGAAGACGCCGAAGCCGTCGGCGCCCTTGACCGGTCCGTTGTGGATCGCCGACAGGCAGAGCCCGAGGACGGTACGGGTGTCCCGGGGGTCGATCACCCCGTCGTCGTATAGCCGGCCGGAGAGGAACAGCGCCCCGGACTGGGACTCGATCTGCTGCTCGACCATCGTCCGCATGGCGGCATCGGAGTCCTCGTCGTACTCGCGTCCCCGGGCGGCGGCGGCCTGCCGGGCCACGATCGACAGCACCCCGGCGAGCTGCGCCGGCCCCATCACCGCTGACTTGGCGTTCGGCCAGGTGAACAGGAACCTCGGCTCGTACGCCCGGCCGCACATGCCGTAGTTGCCGGCCCCGTACGAGGCGCCCAGGTTGACCGTCAGGTGCGGCACGGTCGAGTTCGACACCGCGTTGATCATCAGGGCGCCGTGCTTGATGATGCCGCGCTGCTCGTACTCGGTGCCGACCATGTAGCCGGTGGTGTTCTGCAGGAAGACCAGCGGGGTGTCGGCGGCGTTGGCGAGCTGGATGAACTGGGCCGCCTTCTGCGCCTCCTCGCTGAACAGCACGCCGCGGGCGTTGGCCAGCACGCCGACCGGCCAGCCGTGCAGCTCGCCCCAGCCGGTGACCAGCGCGGTGCCGTAGTTCGGCTTGAACTCGTCGAACTCGCTGCCGTCCAGCACCCGGGCCAGCACCTCGCGCGGGTCGAACGGCACCTTGAGGTCGGCGCTGGCGATGCCGAGCAGCTCCTCCGGGTCGTACCTGGGTGGCTGCGGGAACGGGTTGCGCGGCGGCGGGCCTTGCTTGCGCCAGTTGAGCCGGCGTACGCACTGCCGGGCCAACCGGATCCCGTCCCGCTCGTCCTCGGCGAGGAAGTCGGCCAGGCCGGACCTCGTGGCGTGCATGGCCGCGCCGCCCAGCGACTCGTCGTCGGTGACCTCGCCGGTGGCCATCTTCACCAGCGGCGGCCCGGCCAGGTACACCTGCGACCGATCGCGGATCATGATGGTGAAGTCCGACATCCCGGGTACGTACGCGCCCCCGGCCGTGGCGTTGCCGAAGACCACGCTGACGGTGGGGATCCTCGCCGCGGAGAGCCGGGTCAGGTCGCGGAACACCCGGCCGCCCGGGACGAAGATCTCCGCCTGGGTGGGCAGGTCCGCCCCGGCCGACTCCACCAGGTTCACCATCGGCAGCCGGTTGGCCAGGGCGATCTCCCCGGCCCGCCGGGTCTTGGCCAGCGACCAGGGGTTCACCGCGCCGCCGCGTACCGTCGGATCGTTGGCGACGATCAGGCACTCCACGCCCTCGACCACGCCGATGCCGGTGACCGTGCTGGCCCCGACCGGGAAGTCGGTCCCGTACGCGGCCACCGGCGACAGCTCCAGGAACGCGCTGTCCGGGTCCAGCAGCAACTCGATCCGCTCGCGGGGCAGCAGCTTGCCGCGCTGGTGGTGCCGGGTCACGTACTTGTTGCCGCCGCCGGCCCGGGCCTGGTCGAGCGCGGCGTCCAGCTCGGCCAGGCGGGCCAGCAGGGCCTCGCGGTTGGCGCGGTGGGCCGGCGAGGTCGGGTCGACGGCGCTGTCCAGCGTGGTCACAGGCCCATACCCTTCGCGATGATCTCGTTCATGATCTCGGTGGTGCCGCCGCCGATGCCGAGGATCCGGGCGTCCCGGTAGTGCCGCTCCACCTCGGCGTCGCGCAGGTAGCCGAAGCCGCCGTGCAGCTGCAGCGCCGCGTCGACGACGTGGTCGCAGGCGGCCACCGCCACGTTCTTCGCCATCGCCACCTCGGTGACCACCGGCTCGCCGGCGCCGACCCGGGCCGCCACCTCGTGCACGTACGCCCGGGCGGCCTCGGCGCGGGTGTGCATCTCGGCCAGCCGGTGCCGGACGAGCTGCCGGCTGGCCAGCGGCCGGCCGAAGGTGGACCGGTCCCGGCACCAGCGGGTGGCCAACTCCACGCAGCGCTGCGCGGTCGCGTACGCCTGGGTGGCCAGGGAGAGCCGCTCGGTCGCGAACTGCTGCATGATCGCCAGGAAGCCGGTGTCCTCCGGGCCGATCCGGTTCGCCACCGGCACCCGCACGTCGACGAAGGACAGTTCGGCGGTGTCCGAGCAGTGCCAGCCCAGCTTCTGCAGCCGCCGGCCCACGGTGAAGCCGGGCGTGCCCTTCTCGATCACCAGCAGGCTGAGTGCGCCGGAGCCCGGCAGGGCGGTGCAGACGGCGGTGGTCACGAAGTCCGCCCGGACCCCACTGGTGATGTAGGTCTTCGACCCGTTCACCACGTAGTGGTCGCCGTCGAGCCGGGCGAAGGTGCGGATGCCCGCCACGTCGGAGCCGCCGTCCGGCTCGGTGATCGCCAGCGCGCCGATCATCGTCCCGGCCAGGGTCGGCCGGACGTACCGGTCGATCAGGTCGTCGTTCCCCGACGCCACCATGTGCGGGAGCGCGATGCCGTGCGTGAAGAGGGCGGCGACCAGGCCGGACGAGCCGCCCGAGCGGATGATCTCCTCGGTGACGATGATCGAGTCGAGCAGGTCGCCGCCGCTGCCGCCGACCGACTCGGGAAAGCCGATGCCGAGCAACCCGATCTTCGCGGCGGTCTCGTGCAGCGACCGGGGCACCTCGCCGGCCCGCTCCCAGTCGTCCAGGTACGGCAGCACCTCCCGGGTGACGAAGGCGCGGGTCAGCTCGCGGAGCTGCCGCCGTTCCGGGGTGTCCACGATGGTCACGACGGCACCCCCGGGGTGAGGTCGGCGGGCAGGTCCACCACCCGGGAGCGGAGCAGCTCGCCGAGCGCCTTGGCCTGCGGGTCGAACCGGGTGGAGGCGGCCACGCCCGGTCCGAGCAGCCCCCGGATGACGAAGTTGACCGCGCGCAGGTTCGGCAGCTCGTACCGCTCGACGGTCAGCGGGGCGGTCTCCGGCAGCAGCTCGGCCAGCCGTTCCGCGGTCAGCCAGTCGCGCAGCCAGGCCCAGGTCCCGTCGGTCCGGGCCCAGACGCCGAGGTTGGCATCTCCGCCCTTGTCGCCCGACCGGGCCCCGACCAGCTCACCCAGCGGCCCCCGCCAGGTCGGCGGCAAGGAAGGGGCCCCGCTTGACGCCTCGCGTTGTACCGGGGGCCCCGGCAGACACGTCACCGGCGGTGGCGCGATCGGCTTCCGGGTGCCGTCGGGCAGCACGGCGACGTGCGCGACCGCGTCCTGGGGGATCGTGTCGGCGGTGAAGGCCCCGTACGGGGTGGCGTCGCCGGGCAGGGTGGTCAGCGTGCAGCCCGGGTAGGAGGCGAGCGCCAGCTCCACCGCGGCCGCCGAGAAGGACCGCCCGGCCCGCGCCTTGTCACCGTCCCGCAGGTGTACGTGCAGCAGCGCGCTCGCCGCCTCGGTGTCGGCGGCGTCCGGGTGGTCCGTCCGGGCCAGGGCGAACTCCAGCCCCTCCTTGCCGACCGCGTCCTCCAGCTGGGCCTGGACCAGGGCCGCCTTGGCCGGGATGTCCAGCCCGCAGAGCACGAACGTCATGGAGTTGCGGAAGCCGCCCAGGTTGTTGACGCCCACCTTGAGCGTGCCGGGTGGCGGGGTGCCCCGGACGCCGGAGACGCCGACCCGGTCCGGGCCGTCCTGAGCCAGCTCCACCGTGTCCAGCCGGGTCACCACGTCCGGCCCCAGGTACGCCGGCCCGCCCACCTCGTACAGCAGCTGCGCGGTGACCGTCTCGACGGTGACCGCGCCCCCGGTGCCGGGGTGTTTGGTGAGCACCGACGAGCCGTCGGGGTGGATCTCGGCGATCGGGAAGCCGGGGCGGTGACCGCCGTCCGGCAGTTCGGTGAAGAAGCTGAAATTGCCGCCGGTGACCTGCGCCCCGCACTCGATCAGGTGCCCGGCGACGGTGGCCCCGGCCAGCGCGTCGAGGGCGTCGCGGCCCCAGCCGAAGCGGGCGATGGCCGGGCCGACCGCCAGTGACGCGTCGGTGACCCGGCCGGTGACTACGACGTCCGCCCCGGCGTCGAGGCAGGCCGCGATCCCGAACGCCCCCAGGTACGCGTTCGCGGTGAGCGCGTCCGGCCGGGTCAGTGCGTCGCCCTCGACGTACCCGATCCGGGTGGGGAGGCCGAGCCGGTCGGCGAGCGCGCCGATCGCGGCGGCCAGGCCGGCCGGGTTGAGCCCGCCGGCGTTGGTGACCAGCTTGACCCCGCGGTCAAGGGCGGCGCCGAGGCAGCCCTCCAGTTGCCGGAGGAAGGTCCTCGCGTAGCCGAGGGAGGGGTCGCGCATCCGGTCCCGGCCGAGGATGAGCATGGTCAGCTCGGCCAGGTAGTCGCCGGTCAGCACGTCCAGCTCGCCGCCGTCGAGCATCTCCCGCCAGGCGGAGAGGCGGTCGCCGTAGAAGCCGGAGGCGTTGCCCACCCGCAGCACCGGGGTCACGTCGTCACCCCGACGTGCCCGCTGCCGGCCGCCTCCCGCTTGACGCCGGGTGGGCCGGCGAACGCCTGCGCCACGTCCAGCCACTCGTCGGCCACCGGCCCGCTGGCGACCAGGGCCAGGTCGGCGCGGTGCCGACGCTGGTTCACCAGCAGGCAGAAGTCGAGCGCCGGCCCGGTGACCCGGTCCGCCGCCTCCGCCGGCCCGAAGGCCCAGGTGTCCCCGTCCGGTGCCGCCAGCTCCACCCGAACCGGCGCCGTCGGCACCGCACGGCCGTGGGCGGCGAAGCTGTGCCCGAGGGTACGGAAGCCGAGGTGCGCGATGTGCCGCAGCCGGGCGGTCGGGGGGCGGCGGACGCCCAGCGCGTCGGCCACGTCCTCGCCGTGCGCCCAGGTCTCCATGATCCGCGCGGTCACCATGGAGGTCGGTGACATTCCGGTGCCGTACCAGGGCAGCTTCTCCCCGGCCGGGGCGGCGGCGAGGGCCGCCGCGAGCGCGGCCCGGCCGGCCCGCCAGCGGTCCAGCAGCTCGGCCGGCGGGGCGAGGAACGACTCCGCGCCGTCGTCGACCAGGCGGGACGGGTCCGGCGCCGAGACGACCGAGGCGTAGAACGCCTCGGCGTCGGTCGCGGCGAGGTGCGCCACGTGGTCGGTCCAGGCCAGGTGGGCGATCTGGTGGGCGACCGTCCAGCCCGGAGCCGGTGTCGGCCGGTCCCACGCTTCCGGCGGCAGCGGCGCGACGAGGGCGTCGAGCTGCTCGGACTCGGCGGCCAGATCCGTGAGCAGTGCTGTCAGGTCGACCATGGTGCCTCCGGTCAGGGGGTCAGTGCCGCTCACGCCCGGGCGCCGGTGCGCCGTCGTCGGGGGCGAGCAGGGTGGCGAGCTGGCGCTTCCAGGCGTGCAGCAGGGCGGTGCGGCGGGCCGAGTCGTCGCTGAGCAGGTTGGCCACGCCGAGGCCGCGGAGCAGGTCGAGGGTGGCCTGCACGGCCTCCCGTACGCCGGGCCGGCGCTCGTCCACGTCGAGCAGCGCGACGGTCAGCCGGTGCATCTCGCGGCCGACCCGGGCCTCCAGCGGCACCAGGGCGTCGCGTAGCTCGGGGTCGGTGCGGGCGGCCACCCACAGCTCCAGCGCGGCTACGAAGAGCGGTCCGGTGAAGGCGGCGGCGAGCAGGTCGACCACCCGGTCGAGCCGCTGCGGGCCGGCCGGCAGCGCCTCGGCCTCGGTGCGCAGCTCCACCGCCCGGAGCTCGGTGAGGTGGGTGACCGCGGCGGTGACCAGGGCCGCCTTGGTCGGGTAGTGGTGCAGCTGGGCGCCCCGGGAGACCCCGGCCCGGGCCGCCACCACCGTGGTGGTGGTGCCGGACCAGCCGTGCTCCACCAGGCACTCGACGGTCGCCTCCAGCAGCCGGGCCTGGGTGGCGCGGCTGCGTTCCTGTTGCGGGACGCGGGTCGATGCGACGGGCACGGGGACAGCGTGCCGCCCGCGAAACAAACAGTCAAGACTGACTTTTTCGTCGACAGGTCAAAGTGGCCGATGGTCGCTTTGTCGATGTTTTCAATCCAGGTACGTGGATCTTCCTGTCCGTGGGGCGGTGGGCTAACGTGCGGCCTCACCAACATCAAGGAGGTGTGCCATGACCCGACCTCCCTCCGAGACAGCCACTCAGGTGGAACGTTTCGGCTACCGCCAGGAACTCAGCCGCTCGCTCAGCTTCACGGATCTGCTCATCTACGGATTGATCTTCATGGTGCCGATCGCCCCCTTCGGCATCTTCGGCAGCGTCTACGCCGGCTCCGGCGGCATGGTGGCGCTGGCCTACATCATCGGCATGGTCGCGATGATGTTCACCGCTCTGTCGTACGCGCAGATGGTCCGGGCGTTCCCGATGGCCGGATCGGTGTACAGCTACACGGGACGTGGCATCGCGCCGCCCGTCGGCTTCCTCGCCGGCTGGGTGATCCTGCTCGACTACGTCCTCGTGCCCGGCCTGCTCTACCTCGTGGCCAGCGTGGCCATGCACGACCTCGTGCGCGACGTGCCGGTGTGGGGCTGGCTGGTGGCATTCGTCGTGCTCAACACGATCGTCAACTATCTCGGCATCCGGATGACCGCCAGGGTGAACCGGGTGATGCTCGCCGCCGAGCTCGTCATCCTGGCGATATTCCTGGTCGTCGGCGTGGTCGCACTGGCGCAGGGCAAGGGCGACGGCTTCTCGCTGCGGCCGTTGTTCGACGCACACACCTTCTCCTGGCCGCTGGTGTTCGGCGCGGTGTCGATCGCCGTCCTGTCCTTCCTCGGCTTCGACGGGATCTCCATGCTGGCCGAGGAGAGCCGCGAGGAGGCCCGCCAGATCGGCCGGGCGATGGTCGGTGCACTGCTGCTGGCCGGCGCCCTGTTCATCGTGCAGACGTGGGTCGCGGCCCTGCTGGTGCCGAACGCGGCCGACCTGCTCGACAAGGGCGACCCGGACGGAACGGCCTTCTACGACGCCGCCCGGGTGGCCGGTGGCGGCTGGCTGGCCGGGCTCACCGCTCTGGCCACCGCGATCGCGTGGGGCTTCGCCAACTCCCTGGTGGCCCAGGCCGCCACCTCCCGCCTGCTCTACGCGATGGCCCGCGACCGGCAGATGCCGCGTTTCCTCGCCCGGATCAACCCGAGACACCAGGTGCCGGCCAACGCCACCCTGCTGGTGGCCGGGATCTCCCTCGCGCTCGGCCTCTACATGGCCAGCCGGGACGACGGAATCTCACTCCTGACCACGCTGGTCAACTTCGGGGCGATGACGGCATTCCTGGCGCTGCACGTCTCCGTCGTGACGCACTACGTCGTCCGCAACGGCAGCCGGGACTGGCTGCGGCACCTCGTCGTACCGGTGATCGGGTTCCTGATCCTGCTCTACGTGGTGATCAACGCGAAGGTCGCCGCCCAGGTGCTCGGCTTCATCTGGTTGGGCATCGGCGTGGTCGTCCTGCTGACCTTCTACGCGACCGGCCGGCGCCCCGAGCTCGCCGCTCTCGCCGAGGCCGCACCCGAACCGACCGACGAGCCCGTCAAGGAGCCGCAGTGACCGAGGTGGTGAAGTACCGGCCGGAGCCGGACGAACTCTCCTACACCTTCGGCGGGCGCGAGGCGGTGCTCCGGGTACGCGCGGGCACGATCCTCGAGCTGTACACCGAGGACTGTTTCGGCGGGCGGGTCCGCGGCGTCGACGACCTGCCCTCGCAGGTGTGCGAGTTCCCCTACCTCAATCCGGTGACCGGGCCGATCCACGTCGAGGGCGCCGAGCCGGGCGACACCCTCGCCGTCCACTTCGTCGCCATCGAACCGGCCCGGGACTGGGCCGTGTCCAGCACCTTCCCGCACTTCGGCGCGCTCACCAGCACGCACACGACGGCGACCCTGCAACCGCCGCTCGACGAGGTGGTCTGGCGGTACGACGTCGACGTCGCCGCCGGCACGGCGACCTACCGGGCGCGGCGCGGCGACTACACCGTGGAGCTACCGCTGGACCCGATGCACGGCACGGCGGGGGTGGCGCCGGGCGCCTTCGAGGCGCGGATGACGATCACCCCGGACGCGCACGGCGGCAACATGGACAGCCCGGAGCTGCGCGCGGGGGTCACCGCCTACTTCGGCGTGAACGTGTCGGGAGCGCTGTTCGCCCTGGGCGACGGGCACTGCCGGCAGGGTCACGGCGAGGTCTGCGGCACCGGCCTTGAGGCGGCCATGAACACCACGGTCGTGGTGGACGTCATCAAAGGCGTGGGTACCCCTTGGCCACGCCTCGAGTCCGACGACGCCCTGATGTCCACCGGCTCGGCCCGCCCGCTCGAGGACGCGTACCGGATCAGCCAGCACGACCTCGTCACCTGGACCGCGGAGCTGCTCGGTCTGGACCAGCTCGACGCGTACCAGCTGATCAGCCAGGCCGGTGAGGCACCGGTCGGCAACGTGTGCGATCCGAACTACACGATGGTGGCGAAGGTGGCCAAGCGCTACCTGAGTGGCATGAGCGGGTACGACGGAGTGCATGCCCGGCTGCGCGAAACGGCCCGCGACTACCTGACCCACCGCTGACCGGGAGCAGGGACCGGCCTGGTCGCCAGCCCGGCCGGTCCCGTGCCGAGCCGCCCGGTCAGCGGCCGTCGCGCGGGCCGAAGACGGTGAGCGCGTCGACGTCGCTGTGCACGGAGCGCAGGTATTCGTCCGCCCAGGCGGCGGCGTCCGGGAAACCCGACTCGGCGGCCACCCGCGCGCAGGCGGCGTCCACGTCGTACCAGGTCCGGCGGAGCTGCACGCCGGGACCGAGCAGGGCCCACCAGGCGCCCGCGCCGCCGTACGGCATGCCGACGCTGCCCGGGTTGACCACCAGGCGGCGGTCGACCAGCCGGGTGAACGGCATGTGGGTGTGCCCGCAGACCACGGTGCCCACCTCGGCCGGCAGGCCGGCGAAGACCTCGGCCCAGCGGTCGAGCCGCGAGTCGACCAGCACGACCTCCTCGTCGTCGCGGGGCGTCGCGTGGCAGAAGAGCACCTGACCGAGGCCGGCCACGGGCAGGGTGACGGTCGGTGGCAGCCCGGCCAGCCGGGCGAGCTGGTCGTCGCGGAGCTGCGCGGCGGCCCAGTTCGACACCTCGATCGGGGACGGCTTTCCGGCGCGCGCCTCGACCAGCTCCCGGTCGGCGTTGCCGCCGACCCAGCAGGCCCGGTCGCCGAGGGCGGCGAGCCGGTCCAGCACCTCGACCGGCTGCGGGCCGGCCGCGAGGTCACCGGTGAGCACGATCAGGTCGGCGGCGGCGACGTCCGGCTCGGCCAGCACGGCCTCCAGCGCCGGCAGCACGCCGTGGATGTCGGAGAGGACGGCGACCCGTTCGAACATCGCTCCACCGTGGCCCCGGCCCGCCGCGATGTCCAGGGATTCTGCGCCGGGCAGAGGGCGCGCGGGATTGTCGCCGCCGCCTACCGTGGGCGCCGGCGCCCGGGACGGCGCGCCGGCCTGGGTGTGGGAGGCGGCGGTGGCGAGGCGGAAGGCACGACGCTGGCGAACGGCGCGAGCGGGGGCGGTGCCCGGGACGCCCCCGCCCGCTTCGGTCCAGCGCGAACCGCGGAGCCGCTGGCGGCCCGGCTACTGGCTGCGGCTCCCGGCCTTGTCCGCGTTCCTCTTCGCCTGCGGGGTGCTCATCGTCGTCAACTGCGGGATCGGCGGACTGGTCGACGGGCAGCACCTGCGGGAGCGGGGCGAGACGACCAGCGCCGTCGTCGAGAAGGCGCGCAAGCAGCGGCGAGGGGTATCGATCACGGTGCGGATCACCACGCCCCGCGGTGAGGTGGTGCGCGCCCGGTTGATCGAAACGCCGGACGACCTGCCGACCCCCGGCGACCGGCTCACCGTCGTCTACGACCCCGAGGAGCCCGGGTACGCGTACCTGTCCGGCCACGAACCCTCGGTGTTCGGTCCCGTCCTGTTCATCGTCCTCGGGGTGGTGCCCGGCGCGCTGTACGGCTGGTACCTGCGGCGGACCTGGTCGCACTGGCGCGACCAGGCCGATGACTGGCGGCACCGCCGGCCGGTGCCCCGCCTGGGCGAACGGCAGAATCCGTGGCCGCGCCGCCGATCGCGGGCCTGACCGCGGACGGAACCGGCCCGGGCCGCGCGAGGGCGGGCCGGGCCGGGCGTACGGGAGGTGTCAGACCCGCGCGCGGCGGGCCAGGCGTTCGGGGTCGAGGATGATGATGCTCTTGCCGTCCAGCCGCAGCCAGCCGCGCGAGGCGAAGTCGGCGAGCGCCTTGTTGACGGTCTCCCGGGAGGCGCCGACGAGCTGGGCGATCTCCTCCTGGGTCAGGTCGTGGGTCACCCGCAGCACGCCGCCGTCGCGGGTGCCGAACCGGCCGGCCATCTGGAGCAGGTTCTTGGCGACCCGCCCCGGCACGTCGGTGAAGATCAGGTCGGCCAACGAGTCGTTCGTCCGGCGCAGCCGGCGGGCGAGCACCCGCAGCAGCTGCTCGGCGATCTCGGGCCGGTTGTTCAGCCAGGGCCGCAGCGCCTGCTTGCGCAGGCGGACCAGCCGGGTGTCGGTCACCGCGGTGGCCGTCGCCGTACGCGGGCCGGGGTCGAAGAGCGACAGCTCGCCGACCATGTCCGACGGGCCCATCACGGCGATCAGGTTCTGCCGGCCGTCCGCCGCGCGGCGACCCACCTTGATCTTGCCGGACAGGAGGATGTAGAGACTGTCGCCGGGCTCGCCCTCGTTGAACACGACCTCGCCCTTACGGACTTCGATCGTCTCCATCTCCTTGGCGAGCGCCTCGGCAGCCTCCGGGTCGACACCCTGGAAGATCCCGCTGCGGGCCAGTACCTCGTCCATCGCGCACCTCCGCCTGCGCGTGCCGTCCGTCGGCCGGGTCCGCCGTCCGCTGATCCCTCGCGCGCCGCCAGTCTAGGCGCACATGAGCAGGAATCAGAGGTGCACCCCTCGGATCGTAGGCTCTGGGGCGTGCTGAGCGAGCCGTTCCTTACCACCCGTCCCGAGGACGGGTGGGACGTCCCATTGCTGGTCTGGCGTGCCGAGGAGCCGCTGCTGGCGGTCGGCACCGCCCCGCTCGGCGGTGGCATGGGCGTCCGTCGATGGGTGGTCAACGCGACCGTGCCGATGTCGTACGACCGGGACGACCCGGCCGACCACCTGGCCGAGCTGGCCGCCGGGCTGAGTCTGGCCGGACCCGGGGTCGGGTTGCTGACCGGGGTGGACGTGGCCGAGGTGGTGACCCGCGCCGACACCGGCGTCCGAGTCTGGGCGACCGTCGGGCTCGGCACCCCGGTCTGGGCCGCCGCGCCCGCGCCGGCGACCCCCGCCCAGCGCGTCGGCACGGTCAACGTCGTCGCGTACGTCCCGGCCCGGCTCGGCGACGCGGCCCTGGTCAACGCGGTGGCCACGGCCACCGAGGCGAAGGCGCAGGCGATCTGGGAGCTGGGGCTGCCGGCCACCGGCACGCCCACGGACGCGATCACCGTGCTCTGCCCGGCCGACGGCACGCCGGCCGCGTACGGCGGTCCCCGCTCGACCTGGGGCGCCCCGCTGGCCCGAGCCGTGCACGCCGCCGTCCTGGCCGGTGGCGTGGGCACCGTCGTGCCCTGGTCGGACCGGCGGGCGGGCTGAGGCGGCGCCGCCTGCTCGGCTGGTCGGGTTTCCGACCGATCGGCCATCGTCGGAGCGTTCTCCGCGCGGTAACGTCGCCCACGATGTATTCTCCGGCCCTTTCCGCGTCCCGTCCGCGACGTCGCGCGGCCGCCGTCCTCGGCGCGCTGCTCGCCGCCCTGCTGGCGGGCGGCTGCGCCGGATCGACCGGTGCCGACCCGGTGTGGCAGCCCGGCGCGGGCGCCGGCTCCCCGGTCCCGGCCGAGGCCGACCAGCCGGTCCAGCCGGTGGGCGAGTCCGACAAGGCGGTCTCCCTCGCCGCGACCGGCGATGTGATCATGGGCAACGCCCCGAACCGGCTGCCGGCCGACGACGGGGCGGGCTTCTTCGACGACGTCAAGGCCGCGCTCAAGGGCGACCTGGTGATGGGCAACCTGGAGGAGCCGCTCACCGAGGACACGGGCGCCGGCAAATGCGGGCCGAACCCGCAGAACTGCTACCAGTTCCGGGCGCCCCCGGAGTACGCGGCGCATCTGAAGGACGCCGGGTTCCAGCTGCTCAACCAGGCCAACAACCACGGCTACGACTACGGCCCGAAGGGCTACGAGAACACCCAGCACGCGCTGGAGGAGCACGGCCTGGAGCACACCGGCGCCCCGGACCAGATCACCGTGGTCGAGGTCGAGGGCGTCACGGTGGCGGTGGCCGGCTTCTCCTCGTACGTCTGGTCCAACAGCCTGGTCGACATCGAGGCGGCGAAGCGGGTGGTGGCGAAGGCGGCCACCATGGCCGACCTGGTCGTGGTGCAGGTGCACATGGGTGCCGAGGGCGCGGACAGGAGCCGGGTCAGGCCGGGCACCGAGCTGTTCTTCGGGGAGAACCGGGGCGACCCGATCAAGTTCTCCCACGCGGTGATCGACGCCGGCGCCGACCTGGTCGTCGGCCACGGTCCGCACGTGCTGCGCGGCATGGAGTTCTACAAGGGGCGACTGATCGCGTACAGCCTGGGCAACTTCGCCGGCGGCGGGAAGTCGCTGAACAGCTCCGGCCGACTCGGCTGGGGCGGGGTGCTCAAGGTCACGCTCAAGCCGGACGGCGGCTTCGTCGCCGGCACCTTCACCTCCACGGTGATGAACGGCGTCGGCCGGCCGTCGATCGACCGGCAGCATCGCGGCCTCGGGCTGGTCCGCGACATGAGCCGGGCGGACTTCCCGCGGACCGGGGCCAGGCTGGACGGAGCCGGCCGGATCAGCGCGCCGACGGGCGCGTAACGCGGGTGGCCCGGCGCGTGGGCCCGTCGGGACGTCGGCCCCGCGACGTAGGCTGGCCGGCGTGACCACGCGTTCCCCCGAGACCGACCTCGGTCGCACCCGCCGCGCCCGGCGGATCGGCCGGGTGCTGACCGAGACGCACCCCGACGCGCACTGTGAACTCGACCACTCCAACGCGCTGGAGCTGGCCGTCGCCACCATCCTGTCCGCGCAGTGCACCGACAAGAAGGTCAACGAGGTCACCCCGAAGCTCTTCGCCCGCTACCGCGCCGCCGCCGACTACGCGGCGGCGGACCGCGCCGAGCTGGAGGAGCAGATCCGGCCCACCGGGTTCTACCGCAACAAGACCACCTCGTTGATCAACCTCGGCCGCGCCCTCTGCGAGCGGTACGACGGGGAGGTCCCCGGGAAGCTGGCCGACCTGGTCACCCTCCCCGGCATCGGCCGCAAGACCGCCAACGTGATCCTCGGCAACGCCTTCGGCGTCCCCGGGATCACGGTCGACACCCACTTCCAACGGCTGGTGCAGCGGTGGCGGCTGACCACCGAGACCGACCCGGTGAAGATCGAGCACGCCATCGGCGCGCTGTATCCGAAGCGCGACTGGACGATGCTGTCGCACCGGATCATCTTCCACGGCCGCCGGGTCTGCCACGCCCGCAAGCCGGCCTGCGGCGCCTGCACGCTGGCGAAGCTCTGCCCGTCCTACGGCACCGGGCCGACCGACCCGGTGGCGGCGGCCAAGCTGCTCAAGGGTCCCCGCGCCCGGGACCTCGCGGCGGCCGTCGGGATCGACCCGGACCTGGTGCCGCAGCAGGCGATCGCGGCGGACGTGCCGTGAACCGTCGACTCGCGTGCCTGGTCGTCCCGGTGCTGCTGGCGCTCGCCGGCTGCACCGCCACGGCCCAGCCGCAGGAGGGGGGAGCGCCGCCGACCCGGCCCGAGCGTCCCTCGCCGTTCGCCGACTGCGCCACGCTGACCACGGCGCCGTCCCCGCCCGCCGCGGCGCCGGGCGGCAACCCCGGCGACCCGCTGCCCGAACTGACCCTCGCCTGCTTCACCGGGGGCACCCCGGTCGCGCTGCGGGACGTGCCGGGCCCGGCGGTGATCAACGTCTGGGCGTCCTGGTGCCCGCCCTGCCGCAAGGAGCTGCCCGCGTTCCAGCGGCTGCACGAGCGGGCCGCCGGGCGGTTCCAGGTGATCGGGGTGAACAGCCGGGACAGCCGCGGCGGCGCGCAGTCCATCGGCGAGGACTTCGGCGTCCGCTTCCCGATGCTGGTCGACCAGGGCGACGCCTTCGAGCACGCGCTGGGCCGCAACGCCTTCCCGCTGACCGTCTTCGTCGACGCGGACGGCCGGATCCGGCACACCGACTCGACCGGCGCGCTGGACGACGCCCGCCTGGCCGAGCTGGTCCGTACGCACCTCGGCGTGGACGTGACGGCATGAACCGCCAGCCGCCCGGGTGGCTGGACCCGTTGCTCGGCCGCCTCGGCACCGCCCGGGCCGAGGACTTCACCCGGCTCACCACCCCGGAGAGCGGCGGCCGGGAGAGCGCCGTGCTGGTGCTGCTCGGCGAGGAGTCGAGGGTCGGCCCGGACGTGCTGGTCCTCCAGCGTGCCGCCACCCTGCGCAACCACGCCGGGCAGCCGGCCTTCCCCGGCGGCGCGGCCGACCCGGAGGACGCCGACGCCAGCGCCACCGCGCTGCGCGAGGCGAACGAGGAGGTCGGGCTCGATCCGGGCAGCGTCACCGTGCTGGCCGAGCTGCCGAAGCTGTGGATCCCGGTCAGCGACTTCGTGGTCACCCCGGTGCTCGCCTGGTGGCACGCGCCGCACCAGGTGCACCCCCGCGAGCCGGCCGAGGTGGCGCACGTCGCCCGGCTGCCCGTCGCCGAGCTGGTCGACCCGGACAACCGGGTGCGGGTACGCCACCCGAGCGGCTGGATCGGCCCGGCCTTTTCGGTGCGCGGA
Source organism: Micromonospora sp. NPDC005806 (assembly GCF_042871425.1). NCBI lineage: Bacteria > Bacillati > Actinomycetota > Actinomycetes > Micromonosporales > Micromonosporaceae > Micromonospora > Micromonospora sp. NPDC005806. Next base: position 91,608 of record NZ_JBIAIL010000018.1, read on the forward strand.
ATGCTGGTCTGGGGCTTCACCGCCGGAGTCCTGAACACGCTGCTGGAGATGGGCGGCTGGGCCCGCCCCTGGCCGCGCGCCCGGGTGATCGAGCTGCCGCCGACCGGCGCCACCCCGGCCCCCTCCGCCGGCACCGACGAGGTCGAAGAGACCCCGGTGCGGTGAGCCGGAGCGGGCTACCGGCGCGCACCTGAAGCTCACGTTCAGCGAGCGGCCAGCCTCTTCCGGGCCCGGTGCCCGTACCCTGGGGGCGTGTCCGCCGTGGATCTCGTACTGCTCCTGCTCATGCTCGTGTTCGCGATCAGCGGATATCGTCAGGGCTTCGTCATCGGGGCGCTGTCGTTCTCCGGGTTCTTCCTGGGCGCGCTCGTCGGCCTCCAGGTCGGCCCGCTGATCGCCCGGCAGTTCGCCGACAGCGGCACCCGGGTGCTGATCTCCCTCGTCGCGGTCTTCGGGCTCGCCGTGCTCGGCCAGGCGCTGGCCGGCTGGATCGGCTCGCACCTGCGCCAGACGATCACGAACGAGGTGGCCAAGCGGCTCGACGACATCGGCGGTGCGCTGGTCTCGGTCTTCGCGGTGATGTTGGTGGCCTGGCTGGTCGCGGTGCCGCTGGGCTCGTCGTCGCTGCCCTGGCTGGCCTCCTCGGTGCGTAACAGCGCCCTGCTCACGGTGGTCGACCGGGTGCTGCCGGACAAGGCGCAGGAGCTGTCCACGGCGCTGCGGGACACCGTCGACACCAACGGCTTCCCGGACGTCTTCGGCGACCTGGCCCCGACCCGTGCCCGCCAGGTCTCCCCACCCGACCCGGCGCTGGCCGGCTCCCAGGTGGTGCAGACCAGCCAGCGGGCGGTGGTCAAGGTACTCGGCTCCGCGCCGAGCTGCGCCCGCCGCATCGAGGGGTCCGGCTTCGTGTACGCGGACGACCGGGTGATGACCAACGCGCACGTGGTGGCCGGCACCCGCTCGGTGGCGGTGGAACTGCGCGGCGAGCGGTACGACGGCGAGGTGGTCGTCTACGACCCGGAGCGGGATCTGGCCGTGCTGCACGTGCCCGGGCTGCCCGGCCCGTCCCTGCGCTTCGCCGCCGGGCAGGCCGGCAGCGGGGCGGACGCCATCGTGCTGGGTTTCCCCCTCGACGGCCCGTACGACGCCCGGCCCGCCCGGATCCGGGACGTCGATCGGATCACCGGACCGGACATCTACTCCTCCGGTGACGTGACCCGGGAGATCTACACGATCCGGGCGCTGGTGCGCAGCGGCAACTCGGGCGGCCCGCTGGTCTCCTCGAACGGGCTGGTGCTCGGGGTGATCTTCGCGGCGGCGGCGGACGACCCGAACACCGGCTTCGCGGTGACCGCCGCCGAGGCCCGGCCGGTGGCCCTCGCGGGCGCGGAGCGTACCCGGGCGGTCGGCACCGGCGACTGCACCTGAGCGGACGGACGGGCCCGACCCCAGGTCAGCGTGCGGTCGAGCATCGCCCGGGCCATGATCGCCACGCAGGTGCCGCCGTTGAGGAAGGACGCCAGCACGTCGCTGGGGTGGTGCATGCCCCGGTACATCCGGGTGACCGCCACCCCGACCGGCACCAGGACCAGCAGCGTCCACCAGCTGACCTTGGCGGCGGTGCTCCTCGCCCGGAGCGCCAGCAGCACCGCGATGCCGACGTAGAGCGCCATCGCGGCGGACGTGTGCCCGGACGGGAAGCTGGACGTCGGCGGGGAGACGTCCATGTGCTCGACGGCCGGGCGGTGGCGGTCGATGACCATCGTGGTGAAGAGGAAGACCAACGCCTGCGCGCTCACCGCCGCGCAGAGGAAGAGCGGCTCCCGCCAGCGGTGCAGCACCAGCCGCAGCACCAGCGCCGCCAGCACGGTCACCACGACGATCAGTTGGGTGCTGGCCAGCGTGCTGAACACCAGCGACACGTCGTTCCACCCCGGCGTCCGGCCGGCCGCCAACTCACGGTTGACCGTGTCCTCGACGGTGAACGGCCAGGTCTTCGCGAGCACCCGGGTGACCAGGAGGCCCAGCGCCACCATGACGGAGAAGAGCAGGGCCACCGGCAGCAGGATCCGCCGGGCGACCTGGACCACGAGATCGGACATGCGGCGCCCTTTACCCCGCCCGGCGTCGAACTACGCCCCGTCCGGATCTGACTCGGCCAGCTCCGGCTCGACACCCTCTTGGACGGTACGCACCGGCCGGCGACCGGTCCGGGTCCGCCAGGTGGTGAAGGCGGCGGTCGTCGCGGCGACCATCGCGACGCCGAGCAGCCAGCCGCCGACCACGTCGCTGGCCCAGTGCACGCCCAGCGCGATCCGGCTCAGCCCGGTCACCACCGCGAGCAGCACCGCCACGGTCCAGAGCGCGCAGCGCAGCGGCCGCCGGTCCCGGGCGAACGGCAGGAAGACCAGCAGCAGCACCCCGGCGGCCAGGGTGGCGTTCAGTGCGTGACCGGACGGGAACGAGAACCCGGCCGCCCGGGCCACCGGGTCGAGCAGGTCCGGGCGGTGCCGCCCGACCAGCAGCTTGAGCAGCGCGCCGAGCAGACCGCCGACGGTCATCGTGGTGACCGCCCAGAGGGCCAGCCGCGGGGCCCGGCGCAGCAGCAGCCAGACCACCAGCACCGCGACGGCCACGCGGAGGGGGCCGGGGGCGAAGACGTCGGTCCAGACGCTCATCACCCGCACCCAGCCCGGGTGGTCGAGCGCGTACCCGTGCAGCGCGTCGGTGATCGACGCGTCCAGCCGGAACAGCGGCGGCCAGGCGCCGAGCACCAGCAGCGCCAGCAGGGCGAACGGCACCAGCACCAGGAACGCCGCGGTGGCCGCCAGGGTGAGGCGGAGGCCCAGCGAATGTTCCGGATCCAGGCGTCGGGTCCGCCAGGACCGCTCGACCTCCGACACCCGACCGTCCGCGTCCCGCCCGTTCATACGCTGACGACTACCCCGCGGAGGGCTCGGCCAGACCGCCCGGCTCAGCGGCCGGACTGGCGGAACCGGCGGACCACCAGCGCCGCGCCGGTGACCAGGGCGGCGAAGAGGGCCAGGCCGGTCCAGAGCCGCTCCGGCCCCGAGTCGTCCGCCTGGCCGGCCGGGCGAGCCGACCACTTGGACTGCTGCTTCGGCGAGACGCCGAACGGGTCGCCGCCCTGCCCGGCCGCGGCGGCCCGGGTGTCCCGGCCGGTGCCGGGCGCCGGGCCGAAGCCCACCACGCCGGGGGAGTCGTTGTCGTCGAGCGGGTTGCTCCCGACCGACGGCACGTCGGCGGTCAGCGCGGCCACCGGATCCACCATCCCGAAGCCGAACCGGTCGTCCCGGCCGGTCGGGCCGAGGTCCTTCGCGGTGCTGATCAGCCGGTTGACCACGTCGCCGGCGGACATCTGCGGGTACCGGGACCGGATCAGCGCGGCCGTCGCGGCGACCAGCGGGGACGCGAAGCTGGTCCCCTGCACCCGCCAGTACGCGTTGGGGCCGCGGGCCCCGACGAGCGCGGTCGCCGGGGCGGTGAGCACCGTCTCGTGGCCGGTGATCGAGCCGGACCAGAGGTTCTCACCGTTGCGGTCCAGGCCGGCGACGGCGATCACCCCCGGCTCGCGGGCCGGGTACCAGACCTTGCGGCTGTTCGAGGTGGCCAGGTTGCCGGTGCAGGCGACCACCACCACGTCCCGGGCGAAGGCGTAGTCGAGGGCCGCGGCCAGGGCCGGGCTGTTCCCGCTGCCGCCGAGGGACAGGTTGATCACCCGGGCGCCGTTGTCGACCGCCCAGCGCACCCCCTTGGCGACGATCATCGCGTCGTCGTAGCGGTTCTCGTCGTCGAGCACCCGGACCGGCAGGATCCTGGCGTCCGGCGCGAGGCCGACCACGCCGCGGTCGTCGTCGTTCCGCCCGGCGATCAGGCCGGCGACCGTGGTGCCGTGCCCGACCGGGTCCGGGCCGTCGGCGCCGTCGGGGGAGACCAGGTCGAGGCCGGGGAGCACCTGGCCGGCCAGGTCCGGGTGGGAACCGTCCACTCCGGAGTCTACGACCGCCACCACCACCCCGCGCCCGGTCGACGTCCGCCAGGCGGTCTTCGCGTTCAGCTCGTCGAGCTGCCACTGCTCCTCGCGGACCGGGTCCGCCCGGGCCGGGGCGTCCACCGGAGCGATCCAGGCCGGCTCCCGTGCCACGGTGGCCGGGTGGGCCGGGGCGGCGTACACGGGTGCCGCCGGCGGACCGGCCACGGTGGCCACGGCAGCCGCCGCACCGAGCAGCGCGCGTCCGAAGAGACGCCGGGCCACGGTCGGGGCTCCCTGCCGATCCCTGGTCACATTCCCCAGCCATTCATCGTGACAGAAACATGCTGCTCGGAGATTACCGGGTTTCCCGCACCCCACGGTGCAAGTCGGTGACACCGCTCACCCCGGCGGCAGGTGGGCCAGCTGCACCAGCCGGACACCTTCCCGCCGGGTCACCAGCCGACCTCGCCCCGGGGGCAGCGGGCCCGCCTTCACCTGACCGACGAGCGTCCCCTCCTCCGGGCCGCCGGACATCACCAGGCCGGGCGTGGAGAGCTCCCGCAGCCGCTGGATGATCGGCTCGTACGAGGTCCGGCCGGAGCCGGCCGCCCGGCGGGCCACCACCAGGTGCAGGCCGACGTCCCGGGCGTGCGGCAGGTGCTCCTCCAACGCGCGCAGCGGGTTCGCCGGCCCGCCGGCCACCAGGTCGTAGTCGTCCACCAGCACGAACAGTTCCGGCCCGGTCCACCAGGACCGGCTGCGCAGCTCGGTCGGGGTGACCTCCGGCCCGGGCAGCCGCCCCTGGAGGTAGCCGGCCGCCGACTCGATCAGCTCGGCGGTGTGCGGCGCGGCCGTGCCGTACCCGATCAGGTGTGGCGTCTCGATCGTGCCCATCAGGCTGCGCCGATAGTCCACCAGGATCACCCGGGCCTCGTCTGGAGTGAACCGGTTGACGATCGAGGTGGCCAGCGCCCGCAGGAACGACGACTTGCCGCACTCGGCGTCGCCGAAGACCACGAAGTTGGGCTCGACGGCGAAGTCCAGCACCACCGGGCGCAGGTCGGCCTCGGCCACCCCGATCGGGACGGCCAGCCCGCTGGTCGCGCCCTGGTCCAGCTCGGCGTACGGCAGCACGGGCGGGAGCAGCCGTACCCGGGGCGCGTCCGGCCCGGCCCAGGCCCCGGCGACCGCCTCGACCAGGTCGGTGGTCCCGGTGCCCAGGGCGGCGACGGTCGGCTGGGCGGTGCGGAAGTGCAGCCCGCCGGCGGTGATCCCGCGGCCCGGCTGCTCCTCCGGCACGGTGGCCGCGACGGGGCGCTTGACCAGCACCGAGTCGGCCGGGTCGCCGAGGCGCAGTTCGAGGCGGGAGCCGAAGAGGTCCCGGATCGCCGGACGGAAATCCGACCAGCGCAGCGCGCTCGCCACGACGTGCACCCCGTACGCGAGCCCCCGGGTGGCCAGCTCGGTGACCAGCGGCTCCAGGTCCTCGTAGTCGCTGCGCAGGGTGTTCCAGCCGTCGATCACCAGGAACACGTCGCCGAACGGGTCGGTGCCCGGCTGCCCGCCGGCCAGCGCGGCGACCCGCCGACGTCGCCACGCCGCCACCGACTCCACCCCCGCCTCGGCGAAGCGCCGCTCCCGCTCGACCAGCAGGGTGACCAACTCCCCGACGGTCCGGCGCACGGCGGTGTTGTCGGCGCGCCCGGCCACCCCGCCGACGTGTGGCAGGTCGCGCAGCGCGCCGAGCGTCCCGCCGCCCAGGTCGAGGCAGTAGACCTGCGCCTCGGCCGGGGTGTGGGTGAGCGCCAGCGCACAGATCAGCGTGCGCAGCAGGGTGGACCGGCCGCTGCGGGTGGTGCCCACCACGGCCACGTGCCCGGCCGCCCCGTCCAGGGCCAGCCAGAACAGGTCCCGGCGCTGCTCGAACGGCTTGTCCACCACGGCCACCGGCACCTGGAGCGCGCCGTGCAGCTCCGGGTTCGCCACGGTGAGCCCGCGTCCCGGGTCGGTGCCGACCGGACCGAGCAGCTCGTCGAGGGAGGGCGACTCGTCCAGCGGCGGCAGCCACACCTGGTGCGCCGGTGGGCCCTGCCCGGCCAGCCGCCCGACGAGCAGGTCGAGCAGGCTCTCAGCGGGGTCCTCCGCGGCGGGGAGCGCGGCCGGGGCGGTCGGCTCGGGGACCGGCACCAGGTGGGTGGAGAAGGTCAGCAGCCGGGTGCCGCCGCCGGCCGTTCCCACCGGGCCCCGGCGGCGCGCCGGGCCGGAGACGTACGCGGTCTTGAACCGCACCAGCGGGTCGGTGCCCGCGCGCAGGTAGCCGTGCCCCGGGCTGCGGGGCAGCTCGTGCGCGTCCGGCACGCCGAGCACCGTGCGGGACTCCAGCGCCGAGAAGGTCCGCAACCCGATCCGGTACGACAGGTGGGTGTCGAGCCCGCGCAGCCGCCCCTCCTCCAGTCGCTGGCTGGCCAGCAGCAGGTGGACGCCGAGCGACCGGCCCAACCGACCGATCTGGACGAAGAGGTCGATGAAGTCCGGCTTGGCCGAGAGCAGCTCGGAGAACTCGTCGCAGATCAGCAGCAGCGACGGCAGCGGGGCGAGCGGGGTGCCGGCGGCCCTGGCCCGCTCGTAGTCCCGCAGGCTGGCGAAGTTGCCGGCCCGGCGGAGCAGCTCCTGCCGGCGCATCAGCTCACCGTTGATCGCGGCGACCATCCGGTCGACCAGCGGCAGCGCGTCGGCCAGGTTGGTGATCACCGCGGCGGTGTGCGGCAGTCGCTCGAACGACGCGAAGGTGGCGCCGCCCTTGAAGTCGACCAGGACGAAGTTGAGCTGTTCCGAGCTGTGGGTGGCGGCCAGCCCCAGCACCAGCGTGCGGAGCAGCTCCGACTTGCCGGAGCCGGTGGCGCCGATGAGTAGGCCGTGCGGGCCCATCCCGTCCTGCGCGGACTCCTTGAGGTCCAGCTCGATCGCGCCGCCGTCCGCGCCCACCCCGATCGGCACCCGGAGCCGGTCCCGGGCGGCCCGGGGCACCCAGCCCTGCTCGGCGGTGAAGTTCGCCGGGTCGCCGATGCCGAGCAGCTCGGGCAGGCCCGGCTCGGCGCCGGGCGGGGCGTCCGGTCCGCGCACCGGGCCGGCGAGCCGCAGCGGCGCGAGCCGGCGGGCGACCGCCTCGGCGTCGGCGAGCGCCAGCGCGTCGGCGGTGCCGACCTCCGCGTGCCCCTCCGCGGAGTGCGAGTGCAGGCGGCCGTCGACCAGGTCGAGCAGGAGGGCGTACCGGTCGAGCAGCCGGGGCGGCGGGGTGTCCAGGTCGATCACGGTGACCGCGTCGATGCCGCCGTCGCCGGCCAGGTCGGTGGCCCCGGTCAGGTCGCCGCCGTCGAGCAGCACCACCACGTGCGGGCCGTCGGTGGCCGGCCCGGCCGGGCTGAACCGGGACCGGCTGGCCAGCACGTCGTCGAGGAGCCGTTCCAGCTCGGCGGCGGAGCTGGTGACCAGCCGGACCGCGCCGAGCGCGTCGGTGCGGCTCGGGTGGTGGACGTGCGGCAGCCACTTCACCCACTCCCAGTGGGCCCGCCGCTCCGGGCCGGCGCAGACCGCGACCAGCAGCTCGTCGGGGGCGTGGAAGACGGCGAGCTGGGTGAGCACCGCCCGGGCCAGGGCCTGCGCGGCCGGGGAGCCGGTGCCGCGCACGAAGACCCGGGCGAAGCTGCGTAGGGAGAGCGCCACCGGCAGGTCCGGCACCACCGAGTATGCGTCGAGGAAGCGTCGCAGCGCTCCCGCGGTCATTGGCTCCAGCTCCTCCAGCGGCCGGGTGACCGGCGGGACCAGCGGGGTGGCCAGCGTCTGCGGGCCGACCCCGACCCGGACCACGGCGAAGTCCGGGTCGCCCGGCCGGCGCTCCCAGACCCGGTGGCTGTCGACGGTCGACCAGAGCCGGCCCGGGTCGGGGTGCCGGTAGTGGAGCCCGGCCCGCTGCGCCGCGGCCGTGGTCCGGACCCGGCGCCGGAGCGCGGCCAGGTGGCGCAGGTACTCCCGGCGTGCGGCCATCATCTCCGATTTGCGCGGCGTGCCGGAGGCGCTGCCCCAGGAGGTCACCAGCATCGCCACCGAGGAGAGCCCGAACATGCCGCCCACCACGTACGAGTAGGCCCCGCCGCCCCGGCCGAACATCATCGCCATCGCCACGGTGCCGCCGAGCATGGGCAGCACCATCAGCGCCTGCTGCCAGCGCCCTCCGGCGAGCACGGGGATCTCCGGCGGCGCCTCCACCGGCAGCTCGCCGGCCGGGATCTCCGGCGCGGGGCGGCGTGGCGGCCGTTTGATGACGACAGTGGACACAGAGCCCTCCCCAGGTGGCTCTCGGTAACCCGAGCCTGGCTCATCGTAGGTAAAGTCCTGTCGTCCGTCAGTCACCCACCCCGCTCGATATGGAGATACCTCGATGACAATCGGGCTGGCCCGGGTCACGATCAGCGCCCCGCAGCGGCGGGTGGACGTGGCCCTGCCCGAGCAGGTTCCGCTCGCCGAGTTGCTGCCGGAGGTGCTCCGGCACGCCGGGGAGGGGCTGGCCGACGACGGGGAACGGCACGGCGGCTGGGTGCTGCGCCGCACCGACGGCGCGGTGCTGGCCACCGCACAGGCGCTGCTGCCCCAGGGCGTACGCGACGGCGAGGTGCTGCACCTCGTCCCGGCCCGCGCCGAGTGGCCCGAGCTGGAGTACGACGACGTGGTCGAGGCCATCGCCGACGGGGCGCGCCGGCGGGGCGCGGCCTGGTCGCCCGCGGCCACCCGGGCGGCCACCCTGGCCGGGGCGGGCGTGCCGCTGGCCGTCGGGCTGCTCGCCGTGCTGGCCGCCGGGCCCGGGCAGCGCACCGGCTGGCCCGTCGCGGCCGCGGTCGCGCTGCTGCTGGTGCTCGCCGGCACCGCCGCCTCGCGGGCGTACGGGGACGGCCCAGTCGGCACCACCCTCGCCGGGTACGCCCTGCCGTATGCCGCCGCGGCCGGCGCCCTGGCGGTGAGCAGCGGGGATCCGGTCGGCCCGGTCGGGCCGCTGCGCTGGGTCGGCACGCCCGAGCTGCTGGCCGGCTCGGTGGCCCTGCTGCTGTTATCGGTGCTCGGCCTGCTCGGCGTGGCCAGCCGGGCCCGGGTCTTCGTGGCCGGCGCGACCATCGGTGTGGCCGGTGCGTCGGCCGCCCTCGGCGGGCTGCTCCTCGACCCGGCGGGCGCCGCCGCGGTGCTGCTCTGCGGGCTGGTCTTCGCGCTCGGCGGGCTGCCGCTGCTGGCCATCCGGCTCGGCAAGGTGCCGCTGCCGCCGATCACCCTGCCGACCGCCACCCCCGCCGACGGTCCGGACGGCGTCCGGGACCTGCCCGACAAGGGTCGGGTGCACGCGGCGGTGGCCCGGACCGAGGAGATGCTGACCGGGCTGCTGCTCGGGCACGCCGCGCTGGCGGTCGCCGCCACGGCGGTGCTGGCCACGGCGAGCGGGCTGGCCGGCCGGCTGCTGGCGGGGGTCGGCTGTGCCGTGCTGCTGCTGCGGTCGCGACTCTTCGTGGCAGTCCGCCACCGGGTTCCCGCCGTGGCCGCCGGCCTGACCGGGTGTGCCCTGCTCGGCGCGGTCCTCGCCGGGCGCGCCGACCCGACCGGCCGGCTCGCGCTGGCGGTCGGCGGGCTCCTGCTGGCGCTGGCCGCCGTCGCGGCCGGTGCCACGTACGCCCGGCGGCCGGTCTCCCCGTACCTCGGGCGGTTGGCCGACCTGACGGACACCGCGCTGGTGGTCTCCGTGGTCCCGGTGGCCTGCGCGGTGCTGGACCTCTACGACCGGGCCCGCGGCCTGCTCGGCTGAGGCGAACGGACGGGCCCGGGTCGCGGTGCGACCCGGGCCCGGAGAAGTCCGCTTGTCAGTGCAGGGTCTCGCCGCGCTCCTCGGCATCCTTGGCGCGCTGGAACGAGGCCCGGATCTCGGCCTCGGCCTCGGTACGACCCACCCAGGTCGCGCCCTCGACCGATTTGCCCGGCTCCAGGTCCTTGTACACCTCGAAGAAGTGCTGGATCTCCAGCCGGTCGAACTCGCCCAGGTGGTGGATGTCCCGCAGGTGCTCCTGGCGCGGGTCCTCGTAGGGGACGCAGAGGACCTTGTCGTCGCCGCCCTTCTCGTCCGTCATCCGGAACATGCCGATCGTCCGGCAGCGGATCAGGCAGCCCGGGAAGGTGGGCTCGGGAACCAGCACCAGCGCGTCCAGCGGGTCGCCGTCCTCGCCCAGGGTGCCCTCGATGAAGCCGTAGTCGGCCGGGTACTGCGTGGAGGTGAAGAGGGTGCGGTCCAGCCGGATCCGGCCGGTCGCGTGGTCCACCTCGTACTTGTTGCGGTGACCCTTCGGGATCTCAACCGTGACGTCGAAATCCATCTTCCACGCTCCCTCGTTTGCCCACGCTGGCTAACGGAAACCAGTGGCGCCGCTCCCGCACGGGTGAATGGCCCCCGCCGGCTCCGGCCGCCGCATAGTGTTCGGACCGAAGTAGTGTCACCCAGGGTGCTTCTGAGCGGGGGAGGAGGGGGTCGTGGGGAGGGAAGATTCACACTACCGCCCCGAAGGGGTTGACGGGCGGAAGTCCGACGGTTCCGGTTCCGGCGGTGCCACCGGCCGGGTACGGATTCCCGGGGCGAACCCCGCGGGCCGTCCCGGCCCGGCTGCCGGGTCCGCCCCGGTCGGCCGTGCCGACCCCCGGACGTACGGCGGTGAGCCGCTCGGGCGCCCGGACCCGCGCTCCTACGGTACGGCCCCGGTGGGTCGGGCCGACCCGCGACAGTACGGTCCGGGTCCGGCCGCCCCGGTGAGCTGGCCCGGGCAGGATGCCTCCGGCGGCGCGCCGGTGAGCCCGCCCGTCCCGCCGTACGCTGCCACCCCGGCCCCACCCCCGCCCCCGGCCCGCCCCCGTCGCCTCCGGCTGGTGGCGGTGCTGGCCACGGTGCTGGTGATCGCCCTGGCCGCCGTCGGGCTCGCCGTGGTCCGCCCCGGCCCGGTGGCCGGCTGGCTGGGCGGTGCGGCCAGCTCGCCGAAGGCCAGTGCCCGGCCGCCCGAGCCCGACCCGCCGGCCGTGCTCGCCGGGCCGGACGCCAACGCGCCGGAGCCGACCCCCGAGGGGGTACGCGCCGCGCTCGAGCCGCTGGTCCGCGCCGCCGCGCTCGGCGAGCGGGTGCACGTGTCCGTGGCCGACGTGGCCACCGGTCAGGCGCTCTACGGCAACGGCCAGGACACCCCGACCGTCCCCGCCTCGGTGACCAAGCTGGCGACCGGGGTGGCGGTGCTGGCCGCCCGGGGCCCGGCGTACCGGATCCCCACCCGGGCGGTGGCCGGCGCGAGCCCGGGCGAGGTGGTCCTCGTCGGCGGCGGCGACCCGACCCTCGCGGTCGACAAGAACGGCTTCTACCCGGGCGCGGCCCGGCTGGACAACCTCGCCGCCCAGGTGCGCAAGGCGCTCGGCGGCACCGCCCCGACCAAGGTCACGGTCGACTCGTCCCTGTTCAGCGGACCGGTGTACGGACCCGGCTGGGACGACGACATCCCGACCGGCGGCTTCGGGGCGGCGATCACCGCGCTGATGACCGACGGGGCCCGGCGGGACCCGGCGGAGGCGCGCAGGACCGCCGAGGCCACCAACCACGCCGCCGAGCGGGTGCCCCAGCCGGACCTGACCGCCGGCCGGGCGTTCGCCAAGCTGCTCGGGCTCTCCGGGGACGCCGCCGAGGTGAAGCAGGGCAAGGCGCCCGCCGCATCCGGCGGCGCCAGGTCCGCCGGGGCGACGCCCGCGCCCGGCACCGAGTTGGGCAAGGTCGAGTCGCTGCCGGTGGTCCGCCTGGTCGACATCATGATCAGCGACAGTGACAACGTGATCGCCGAGGCCATGGCCCGGCAGGTGGCGCTCGCCAAGGGCAAGCCGGGCTCGTTCGTCGGCGGGGCGGCCGCCACCGACCAGGTGCTCGGCGAGCTGGGCCTGCCGGCCGACGAGATCAGCCTGGCCGACGGCAGTGGGCTGTCCCGCACCGACCGGATCAGCCCGTCCCTGCTCACCGACCTGATCACCCTGGCCGGCAACGGCAGCCACCCCGAGTTGGCGGCGATCTTCGGCGGCCTGCCGGTCGGCGGCTGGTCCGGCACCCTGGACGACCGCTACCAGGCGTCGGTAACGAAGGCCGGGGCGGGCGTGGTCCGCGCCAAGACCGGCACCCTGAGCCGGGTCAACGCCATCGCCGGGCTGGTCACCACCGCGGACGGGCGGCTGCTCACCTTCGCGGTGCTCACCGACCAGACGCCGGAGGGCACCCTCGACGCGACCCGGGAGGCGCTCGACCGGATCAGCTCCGCGCTGGCCCGCTGCGGCTGCCGCTGAGACGCTGCGACCACCGTCGATAGGCGGTTGGGGTGTCGCGGCCCGGGTACGGTGGGTTCATGGCGCAGTTCGTCGACTGGGATCTGGCCGCCGCCACCGCGGGGGCACTGGGCAAGTCGGGACCCCGGGTGTCGTACGCCGAGGCCACCGACGTGGTCAGCGAGCTGCGACGGTTGACCGAGGAGGCGGCCGGGCACGTGGCCGACTACACCGGACTGCGCTCCCAGGTCACCCACCCGCCGGTCCGGGTGGTGGACCGCCGGGACTGGGCGGCGGCGAACATCGCCGGGCTGCGCGAGGTGATCGGCCCGCTGGTGAGCCGCATCTCCGGCGACAAGCGCCCCGGGCCGCTGACCGAGGCGATCGGGTCCCGGCTGACCGGCGTCCAGGCCGGCACCGTGCTGGCGTACCTCTCCGGCCGGGTGCTCGGCCAGTACGAGGTCTTCGCCGGCGACCCCGGCCAGCTGCTGCTGGTCGCGCCGAACATCGTCGAGGTGGAACGGAAGCTGGGGGCCGACACCCGGGACTTCCGGCTCTGGGTCTGCCTGCACGAGGTGACCCACCGGACGCAGTTCACCGCCGTGCCGTGGATGCGCGCGTACTTCCTCAGCGAGGTGCAGGCGTTCGTGGATGCCGCGCAGGGCGGTGAGCACCTGCTGGAGCGGCTGCGGCGGGGCGTGGCCACCCTCTCCGACGCGGTGAAGGACCCGGAGAGCCGGGCCAGCGTGCTGGACATCGTGCAGACCCCGGCACAGCGGGCCGTGCTCGACCGGCTCACCGCCCTGATGACGCTGCTGGAGGGGCACGCCGAGTTCGTCATGGACGGGGTCGGCCCGCAGGTGATCCCGAGTGTCGAGTCGATCCGGGCGGCGTTCAACCGCCGCCGGGAGTCCGGCAACCCGCTGGAGAAGGCGATCCGCCGGCTGCTCGGCATCGAGGTCAAGATGCGCCAGTACGCCGAGGGCCGGAAGTTCGTGCACGGGGTCGTCGACCGGGTCGGCATGGCCGGCTTCAACAAGATCTTCGCATCGCCGCTGACCCTGCCCCGGCTGGACGAGCTGGGCGACCCGGACGCCTGGGTGGCCCGGGTGCACGGGGGACCGGCCGGCGCACCCCCGGCCGCCGGCTGACGGCCGTGGCCGCGCTCGCCCCGCCGGTCGCCGCCGTCCGGCTCGCCGTACGCCGGGCGCTGACCGGGCTGCCCGGGGACGGGCCGGTGCTGGTGGCCTGCTCCGGCGGCGCGGACTCGCTCGCCCTGGCCGCCGCCACCGCCTTCGTGGCGCCGCGGCTCGGCCGGCGCGCCGGCCTGGTGACGGTCGACCACGGCCTGCAACCCGGATCCGCCGAGCGGGCCGAGGCGGTCGCCGGCTGGGCTCGCGAACAGGGGCTCGACCCGGTCGAGGCGGTGCCGGTGCGGGTCGCCGGGCGGCCGGGCGGCCCGGAGGCGGCGGCCCGGGAGGCCCGTTACGAGGCGCTGGTCGGGGTCGCCCGCCGGCACGACGCCGCCGGACTGCTGCTCGGCCACACCCGCGACGATCAGGCCGAGACGGTGCTGCTCGCGCTGGCCCGGGGCGCCGGCCCGCGTGGCCTGGCCGGCATGCCGGAGCGCCGGGAGCTGGCCGGCGTGCCGCTGCTGCGCCCGCTGCTCGACGTCGCCCGGGCGGACGCCCGCAAGGCGTGCGCCGCGCTCGGGCTCACCCCCTGGGACGACCCGCACAACGCGGACCCGGCGTTCGCCCGGTCCCGGGTCCGCACCGACCTGCTGCCGGCGCTGGTCGACGCGCTCGGTGCCGGGGTGGTGGACAACCTGGCCCGGACCGCCCGGCTGCTCGCGGCCGACGCCACCGCCCTCGACGACCTGGCCGCCGCCGCGCTCGCCGACGCCCGGTCCGCCGAGGGCGGGTTGTCGGTCGACTCGCTGGCCGCGCTGCCGGCGGCGGTACGCACCCGGGTGCTGCACGCCTGGGCCCGGGAGTTGGGCGCCGCGCCGGCCGCCCTGTCACACCGGCACGTCGCCGCGCTGGACGCCCTGGTCACCGACTGGCACGGGCAGGGCGCCGTCCACCTGCCCGGCGGCCGGCCGGTACGCCGCCGCGCCGGCCGCCTGATCTCCTGATCAACCGGTGCTGGGCTGGTGATCAGGCCTCGACGCGTTCCCGGAACGTGGTCCGGTAGGCGTGCGGGGTGGTGCCCACCCGGCGGGTGAAGTGGTGCCGCAGCGCGGCCGAGTCGCCGAAGCCGGCCTGGTCGGCGACGGTCTCCACGCTCAGCCGGGTCTCCTCCAGCAGCCGGCGGGCCAGCAGCACCCGCTGGTTGGTGAGCCAGTCGTGCGGGGTGGTGCCGGTCTCGGCGCGGAACCGGCGGGCGAAGGTGCGCGGGGCCATGCCGGCCCGGGCGGCCAGCTCGTCCACGGTCACCGTCCGGTCCAGGTGGCCCATCAGCCACTCCAGCACCGGCTCCAGGGTGGGCGCCTCCGGCGCCTTCGGGATCGGCGCCTCGACGTACTGGGACTGCCCGCCGTCGCGGTGCGGGGGGACGACCATCCGCCGGGCCAGCCGGGTGGCCGTCGCCGAGCCGTGCTCCTGGCGCACCAGGTGCAGGCAGGCGTCGATCCCGGCGGCGGTGCCGGCGCTGGTCAGCAGCCGCCCGTCCTGCACGTACAGCGAGTTGCACCGCACCTTCGCCGCCGGGAACCGCCGTTGCAGGTCGTCCACGTGCCGCCAGTGGGTGGTGCAGTCCCGCCCGTCGAGCAGGCCCGCCTCACCCAGCACGAACGCGCCGGAGCAGACGCTGAGCAGCCAGGCGCCCCGGTCGGCGGCCCGACGCAGCGCGTCGAGGACCGGCTCCGGTACGGCGGCGCCGTCGGCGTGCGCCGGCACGGCCACCAGGTCGGCTTCCTCGACCGGGGCCAGGTCGGCGTGCGGGGTGAGCAGGAAGCCCGAGCGGCTGCGCACCGGCCGACCGTCCACCGTGCAGACGTCGAAGCGGTAGCCGGGAAAGCCGTCGGCGGTGCGGTCGGTGCCGAAGACCTCGGCGAGCACGCCGAGCTCGAATGCGGCGACTTCGTCGAGGGCGACCACGGCCACGGATCGGAGCATGTGACGAGGGTAACCCGTGGGGTGGCAGAAAATCGATGCCCACTGGCATTCCTGCCACTGTGCGGGCGGCGCGACGCGCCGCAGACTGGTTCCAGTCCGGTGCGCACCGGCGGCGAAACCGACATCAACCATGCGAAAGCGAGCGCCGCCATGACCGTCCTGCTGCTTCTGCTGTTCCTTCTCCTCCTCGTCGTCGCCAGCGCCGCTGGGCTGACCACCGACACCCGGGACTCGGCCGACTGGAAGCCGACCGACGACGGGCGCCGCTGGCGCTCCCGTACCTGCTGAGGTGATTTGCCCGTTCCGAGGCGAAAATCCCCGGCGGGACCGCGTCAAAAGGGGCGGCCCCGCCGCCGGAGGCCATCGGGCGTACGGCAGGCTAGGAGCATGGCTGACGGCTCCTGGTACGACGCCGACATCGACCACGTGATCATTTCCGAGGCGCAGATCCGCGAGAAGACCGCGGAACTGGCCAAGCAGGTCTCCGCGGACTACGCGCACGTCGACGACGGTCTCCTGCTCGTCTGCGTGCTCAAGGGCGCGGTCATGTTCATGGCCGACTTCGCTCGGGCGCTGGGCCGCCAGGGCCCGCCCGCCGAGCTGGAGTTCATGGCCGTCTCCTCCTACGGCCAGGGCACCACCTCCTCCGGCGTGGTGCGGATCCTCAAGGACCTGGACCGGGACATCGCCGGCCGGCACGTGGTGGTCGTCGAGGACATCGTCGACTCCGGCCTGACCCTCTCCTGGCTGCTGCGCTACCTGGAGTCGCGCTCCGCGGCCAGCGTCGAGGTGGTCGCCCTGTTCCGCAAGCCGGACGCGGTCAAGGTGCAGATCCCGGTGAAGTACGTCGGCTTCGACATCCCGACCGAGTTCGTCGTCGGCTACGGCCTGGACTTCGGCGAGCGCTACCGCGAGCTGCCCTACGTCGGCGTGCTCAAGCCCGAGGTGTACGCCCGGGCCTGATCGGGCGGCCAGGGTTCCGTCAAGCTGACGTTCAGCGGGCTCTCAGCCTTCCGGACTACGGTAGAGGCCGGTGGCGTGGAGGCACCCTCCACGCCCGACCCCTCGCACCGCGTGACCGGGCGGTCGGGTGGTCGGGTGGGGAGTCCCCGCCACGCCGGCTCAAACCTGGGTTCGCCGTACGCGTAAGTGCCGGGCTCGCAAGCTCACATCTGGCACGAACGGTGTACCGTCGAATGACCGCGGCGCGGCAGTTGGCGCGCCCCGGGGTCGGGGCCGGCCCGCACGGCGGCTGCGGCCGCCGCCCGAGGCGGCGACACCATTCAGACGGTCAGGACGTCGATCAGGAGGATGCGGGCGTCTCGATGCCCGACTACAGCATGGAACGTACGCGTTTCTTCCGCCGACCGGTGGTCTGGATCATCCTGGTCATCCTCGGCGCCGTTTTGCTCAGTCAAGTTTTCACGGCTGGCCCCAGCTACCACCGCGTGGACACGTCGGTGGCGCTCGACCAGCTCCATACCGCGAAGATCAACAAGGCGGTCTTCCAGGACAAGGAGCAGACGCTCCAACTCGACCTGGCGCAGAAGACCAAGTTCGGCGACACCACGACCGACCGGATCGAGGCCCAGTTCCCGTACGAGGTGGGCAACCAGGTCTGGAACGAGGTGCTGGCGGCCAAGTCGGCCAACCGGATCACCGGCCCGGCTGACACCAAGGTGTCGTCGGACAGCATCTGGGTCAGCCTGCTGGTCAACCTCCTCCCCATCGCGCTGCTCGTGCTCCTGCTGCTGTTCTTCATGTCGCAGATGCAGGGCGGCGGCTCGCGGGTGCTCAACTTCGGCAAGTCCAAGGCGAAGATGATCACCAAGGACACGCCGAAGACCACCTTCGCCGACGTGGCTGGGGCGGACGAGGCCGTCGAGGAGCTGCACGAGATCAAGGACTTCCTGCAGAACCCGGCGAAGTACCAGGCCCTGGGCGCCAAGATCCCGAAGGGCGTGCTGCTCTTCGGTCCGCCCGGTACCGGTAAGACCCTGCTCGCCCGAGCGGTCGCCGGTGAGGCGGGGGTGCCGTTCTACTCCATCTCCGGCTCCGACTTCGTGGAGATGTTCGTCGGTGTCGGCGCCAGCCGGGTCCGCGACCTCTTCGAGCAGGCCAAGTCGAACGCGCCGGCGATCGTCTTCGTCGACGAGATCGACGCCGTCGGCCGGCACCGTGGCGCCGGCATGGGCGGCGGCCACGACGAGCGGGAGCAGACCCTCAACCAGCTCCTCGTCGAGATGGACGGCTTCGACACCAAGGGCGGCGTCATCCTGATCGCCGCCACCAACCGGCCGGACATCCTCGACCCGGCGCTGCTGCGCCCGGGCCGCTTCGACCGGCAGATCCCGGTCGACGCCCCCGACATGGAGGGCCGCAAGGCCATCCTCCGGGTGCACGCCAAGGGCAAGCCGTTCACGCCCGACGTCGACCTCGACTCGGTGGCCCGGCGTACTCCCGGCTTCAGCGGTGCCGACCTGGCCAACGTGATCAACGAGTCCGCGCTGCTCACCGCCCGCAAGGACCAGCGGGCGATCACCAACGACTCCCTGGAGGAGTCGATCGACCGGGTGATCGCCGGTCCGCAGCGCCGGACCCGGGTGATGAGCGACCAGGAGAAGAAGATCACCGCGTACCACGAGGGTGGGCACGCGCTGGTCGCCTGGGCGCTGCCGCACGCCGCGCCGGTGCACAAGGTGACCATCCTGTCCCGGGGCCGGTCGCTGGGCCACACCCTGGTCCTGCCGACCGAGGACAAGTACACCCAGACCCGGGCCGAGATGGTCGACACCCTGGCGTACGCGCTGGGCGGCCGGGCCGCCGAGGAGCTCGTCTTCCACGAGCCCACCACCGGCGCCGGCAACGACATCGAGAAGGCCACCCAGCTGGCCCGCGCGATGATCACCCAGTACGGCATGAGCTCCAAGCTCGGTGCGATCAAGTACGGCACCAGCGGCGACGAGCCGTTCCTCGGCCGCAGCATGGGCCACGAGCGGGACTACTCCGACGCGGTGGCGGCCGAGATCGACGGCGAGATGCGGGCGCTGATCGAGCTGGCCCACGACGAGGCCTGGGAGATCCTGGTGGAATACCGGGACGTCCTGGACAACATCGTGCTCGAGCTGATGGAGAAGGAGACGCTCTCCACCGCCGACATGGCCCGGATCTGCGCCCGGGTGGCGAAGCGCCCGCCGATGGCCCCGTACCACGGCTTCGGCAAGCGCCAGCCCTCCACCGAGCCGCCCGTGCTCACGCCCGCCGAGAAGGAGGCCCTGAAGGCGCAGGCGCAGGCCGACGGCGCCTCGGTCAGCGGGTCCCCCTCGAGCAACTCGGACGGTAACCACTGAGCACCGACCGGACGGCCAGCTCCCATGACCGGGAGCTGGCCGTCTCCGCGACCGAGCCCGACACCGACGACGGGCTCGACTTCGTCGCCGCGCGCCTGATCAGCGGCAAGCTGACCGGGCGCCCGGTGGAGGAGGCGGTCGACCTCGCCCGGATCGAGAAGGCGGTCCGGGAGATCCTCATCGCCGTCGGCGAGGACCCGGACCGGGACGGTCTCCAGCAGACGCCGGCCCGGGTCGCCCGCGCGTACGCCGAACTCTTCGCCGGCCTGCGGGTCGACCCGGCGCAGGTGCTCAGCACCACCTTCGAGGCCAACCACGAGGAGTTGGTGCTCGTCCGGGACATCGACGTGATGAGCCTCTGTGAGCACCACCTGCTGCCGTTCCGGGGCAGCGCGCACATCGGCTACATCCCCGGGCCGGACGGCCGGATCACCGGCCTGTCCAAGCTGGCCCGGCTGGTCGAGGTCTTTGCCCGCCGGCCCCAGGTGCAGGAGCGGCTCACCTCGCAGATCGCCGACCTGCTGATGAGCAAGCTCGCCGCGCGCGGCGTCGTCGTGGTGCTCGAGTGTGAGCACATGTGCATGGCGATGCGCGGCATCCAGAAGTCCGGCGCCAAGACGATCACCTCGGCGGTGCGCGGCACCCTCCAGCGGGACGCCAAGTCGCGGGCCGAGGCGATGTCACTGATCATCCCCCGCTGACCGGACGACGTCCGACGGCCGCGCCGCTCCCACCCGGGAGCCGCGCGGCCGTCGGCGTTCCGGTACCGGGGGCGCTCAACCGGAGAGCATGGCCAGGACCAGCCCGGCGGTGGTCAGCACCGCCGGGACCAGACAGACCAGCGCGCCGAACCGGGGCGTGCGGTCCACCCGGTCCTCCGGCCGGGGCCGGAACAGTCGCCCGACCGCCAGCCAACCCGCCATGAACGCGACCGCCGGCATCGGCAGCCCGACCACCAGCGCCATGATGCTCGCGGGGCCGGTGCCGGTGGCGACGAAGAGCACCAGCTGGACCAGCGGGACCACCAGCGCCAGCGGCCCGTACATCAGCAGGTTGCGCGGGCGGGCCGGCCAGCGGGCCAGCCGGGGCAGGCCCCGGGCGGCGAGGATGTTGTCCGCCGCCTCCGCCCACCCGTGCGCGGCCCGCAGGGCGGCCAGCACCGCCGCCGGCCCACCGGCCATCGACCGCGCCGACTCGCTCACCTCCGGCGGCGTCGGGACCAGCGAGATCGCCGGGACGCCCAGCTCCCGCAGCCGTGACTGCTGCGGCGCCAGCCGCTCCCGGACGGCGGTCAGTTCCTCGCGGGCGGCCGCCACCGACCGGGCCTGTTCACTGGCGGCCGTCGCGGCGGCCCGGCGTACCGCGTCGAGCTGTCGCGCAGCGGCCACGTAGTCGGCCCAGGCCGCCTCGGCCGGATCGACCTCGGTCCTCGGGCCGCCGGACCGGGGCGCGGGGACCGTCGCAGCAGCCTCACTCACGACGGCTCCTCCCCGAACGGCACCAGGACCGTCCCCTGCTCACCCGGGCCGTCCCAGAGCACCGCCCGCCCCGGCCGCGGCCGCCACGACACGGGCCGGTCGAAGAGCTGCTCCAGCCGGCCGCCCGGCACGTCCGTCACCACCACGGCGGTCAGCTTGTCCACCTCGCCCTCCGGGCCGAGCAGCCCGGCCAACGGCCCCACCGAACGCCACCAGCCGAGCAGGTGCCGCCCGCTGGGCGGGCCTTCCAGCAGCAGCGAGCGCAGCAGCTCGGGCGGCAGCTCGTTCGCGTCCGGCACGTCCAGCCCGAACACCACCAGGTAGCCCGGTTCGCCCGCGTCGATCGCCGCCCGCAGCCCGGCCGCGTCGACGGTTTCGACCTCGTGCCGCTCGGCCAGCTCGGTGGCGAGCGCCGCAGCCGGCTCGGCCGACCCGTTCGCCAGCGGCGCCAGCACGAACCGGGCCACGCCTTGCTGCACCGCTGCGCTCCGCACGGCCGTGACCAGCAGCCGCTCCGCCTCGTCGTCCCGGCCCAGCACGGCCAGGTTCCGGCCGGCGGCCGGCCCGAGCGGTACGGCCACCGTGGAGCGGTGCACGTCCACCGCCCGGCCGAGCAGCGCGGCCGGCGTGGGTGCCCGACCCGCCAGCGCGGCCCGGTACCGCGGGTCGTTGGCGAGCAGCGGTCGCGCGTACCCGGCGAAGACCACCGGCGGGGTGATGCCCTCCGGCCGGGCCGACCAGACCCGGTGCCGCAGGTCGGCGAGGACGTCCGGGTCCTCGTGCGGATCCGGGAACCGGATCATCCGTTCGTGCCCGCGGGTCGCGCCGCGCGGACCGCCGAGCCCGCCGGCGGTGTTCACCACCGCGCTGCCCACCGGCAGCCCGGCCGCCGCGTCGTTCGTCGGCTCCAGCACCGCCGACCCGCCGGCCAGCGCCACCCGGACCGGGAACTGGCCGAGCAACGGGTCGCGCGGGCCGCCGATGCCGAGGTCGCCCTCGCCGGCCAGGACCAGGTGGATCCCGTACGCCCGGGCGGCGCGGGCCAGCGCGTCCAGCCGGGTCAACAGGTCGATGGCCAGCCGGTCCCGCTCGCGCAGCAGGAGCGGGAAGTTGTCGATCGCGCAGACGATCCGGGGCAGCGTCCGGTGCTGGCGCAACTCCGCATACCGCTGCCCGCCGGCCCGCCGGCCGGCGTCCTCGCGGCGGCGCAGCTCCGCCTCCAGCACCCCCAGCAGGTCCGCCACGTACTCCCGGTCGGCGGCCATCCCGGCGGTCCGGACCTGCGGCACCCAGGAGCGGTCCCACTCGGTCTGCAGGAACTCCACGAAGGACTCGCCGTCGGCCAGGTCGGCGAGGTGGAGGACCAGCTCGTCCGGGCCGTAGCCGGCGGTCAACCCGAACAGCACGTTGGTGAGGAACGCTGACCGGCCCGCCGCGGAGCGACCGCTGACCAGCCAGTGCGGGGTCAGCTCGGTGAAGCCGAGGCTGACCGGCTTGCCGGCGGCGTCACCGACCATCGTGGTGAGCCCGTCGGTGGAGCCCGATGCCCACAGCTCCCCGGCCGGCAGCAGGTCGGTCAGGGACAGCCGGGTGCCGTCCTCGATCTGCCGGGCCAGCCGGCGGCAGACCCCGGCGACCAGCTCCGGCGGCGGATCCTCCGCCACGAAGACCGGCGAATTCAGCCCGCCGGGCGGCTCCGCCCCGGGGCTGCTGTACGCCGCGCCGGGCGGGTCGCCGACCAGCGCGTACGCGGTGCGCACCGCGATCGTGGTGGCCTGGGGCAGCGGCGTCGCGGCCGGCCAGCCGGCCACCACCAGGTGCAGGCCCGCCCGGTGCCCCTGGGCGGCCAGCGCCTCGATCCGGGCGAGGTCCGATGCGGCCGTGCCGCCCGGCAGCGCGGCCAGCACCAGCAGCAGCGTTCGGTCGTGCCCGCGCTGCCGGGCCGTGCCGGCGGCCACCCACTGCTCGGCCTCGGCCAGGACCGCCCGGAGCCCCGCCACGTCGGTCGCGGGCGGCGGCAGCAGCCCCGCGTCGGCCAGCGCCGCGAAACCGGCGAAGGTGTCCGCCGGGCCGGTGCCGTCGACCCCGCGGGCCAGCAGCGCGCCGGCCGGGGCGGCGGCGAAGAGCCGCAGCAGGAGGGCTCGGAGCAGCCCCGCCACCCGCGGGTCACCGGCGTCGGCGTCGACGGCCAGGTGTCCACTGCCGAGCAACGGCACCAGCGCGGGGAACCGGGCGTCGTCCAGCGGCGCGGCGGTGCCGACCCGGACCAGGGGCGGCGGGCCGTCCCCCGGCGGGGTCGCCACGGTCAGGCTCTCCAGCGGATCGCCGGCCCAGCCGGGTGCGGCGAGCGCCGCCGCCGCGCGGAGCCGCTCGGCCAACTCGTACTGCCGATGGTGGTCGGCGGGTGCGGGGCGGATCTCGTCGAGGATGCCGGCGGCGGCCGACGCGGCGGCCTCCGTCCGGCGATGCAGGACGGCGGCCCGGCCGGCTCGCGCCTTCGGACTCGCCATCGCGTCCACCTCTCTTCCCGAGGCCGACCTCTCCTCCCGAGCTGTGACGGTATCCCAGTCGAGCGCGGTCCTCGGGGATGTCGCCCGGCGCTGCGCCGCTGTTTACCCGCCGCGGTGAGCGTTCCGCACCCCTCGCCCACGCCGTCGTCCACGTCCCCGCCGCCGACGAGGCCGACCGGAAAACTGGTCATTGGGTACGCGGCGCGCAGCCGATAGCCTCAGCAGGTGGAATCAGTGCAGCCCCCCGCCGGTTCCCAGGTCTCCCGCGTACCGGCGCAGCGGACCCCGCCCGAGCAGATGGCGCCCCCCGCGCCGGCTCCGGCGCCGGCACGTCCGCGGCGGCGGCTGCGGACCGTCCTCGCGGTCGTCGCCGGGGTGCTGGCGCTGCTCTGCGGCAGCGGCGCGGTGATCGGTTTCGTGCTGTACGACCGCGCGACCGCACCCGACCGCAGCGCCCCCGACGTCGTGGTGGACAACTACCTCCGTGCGTTCCTGGTGGATCGCGACGACACGAAGGCCGATGAGTTCGCCTGCAAGGGTGGGACGGACCTCGACGGCCTGCGGGCGCTTCGCGACGATCTCGTCGCCCGCGAGAAGAAGTTCGACACGACGATCTCGGTGAGCTGGGGTGCGCTGAGCATCCGACAGTCGGGTGATGTCGCCACGGTTGAGGTCGATCTCATCATCACGGCCCTCGTGGACGGCGTCTCGCAGAGCGATCGGCAGGGCTGGCGGTTCGAGACGAGGCGGAGCGACGGCTGGGGAGTTTGCGCGGCCGATCGCGCAGGCTGAGGTCGTCCTACTCCAGCCAGAGCAGGTGGACCGGGACCTCCAGGGTGGTGGGTGTTTGCCCGCGCCACGCCCACCGGTACCACTCCAGCTCCGGGGCCACCCGGACGCAGATGTCCCCATCCGCGCCGGAATAGGTCTCCGTCATCGCTCGGAGGTCGCGCTGTTCGGTCGCGCCGGTCACGTGCACCACCCGCCGCCCGGTCACCGAGTCCGCCTCGAAGACCGGCGTGGGCGGGCGCCGGGTGGGCGCGTCGAGGGAGACCAGCCGGATCCCAGACTCGGGTGACCGGCTGGACGGCCGGCGCTCACCGACCGTCTCCACCCAGACCCGCTCCACCGGCACCAGGGGCGCGAAGACCTCGACCTGCTCGGACTCGGCCCGGTACCACTCGTGCTCCGGGATGACCGGCACGTATGTTCGGCTGCTCTGCACCACCCGCTCGTCGGCGCGCAGGTCGCCGCGCCAGCCGAGGCCGGGCAGGCCGACCAGCACTCGCCGCCCGCGCAGCTCGACCCGGCCGGTGGCGGGGACGATCTCGATCGGGCGGGGCGGCCGCGGCGCCCAGTCGGGCTGGTCCGCAAAGGGGTCGGGCAGCGGGTTGCTCATGGCCGGTCGGACCTCACTCGGCGCCGGACAGTGAGGCGCCGCGCTCCCGCATGAACTGCACCGGGTTGATCGCGCCCCGGCTGGACCGGTCGCTGTCCACGTGCACCTCGAAGTGCAGGTGCGGGCCGGAGGAGTTCCCGCTGGTGCCGGAGAGGCCGATCACCTGGCCTGCTTCCACCGTCTGCCCCGGCGTTACGTCGGGGCGCTGGATCAGGTGGCAGTAGCGCGTGATGTAGCCGCCGGCGTGCAGGATGTCGACGAACCAGCCGCAGCCGCCCTTGCCCGGCCAGCCGTCCCGGTCGCAGTCCCGGCGGCCCGAGCGGTCGGGGTCGCACCGGGCCACCAGCACCCGGCCGGCCGAGGTGGCGTGGATCGGGGTGCGCTTCTCCGCGGCGAGGTCGACCCCGTTGTGGCTGGGGCGCGCGGCGGTGCGGAAGCCGGAGACGATGCCGCCCGGCAGCGGCGCGGTCCAGCCGGAGGCGGCGATCCGGGTGCCGGTGGCGGCGTCGCAGACCGCTCTGCCACCGATCTCGACGGTGCGGGCGGCGCCGCCGGCGAGCGCGTCGACGATCCGGCCGGCCAGCTCCTCGTGCTTCGCGTACGCGTCGGGGAAGGCGCTGACCTGGACTCGTTGGGCCACCACGGTCAGCGGCCGCTGCTGCCAGTTCGGCAGCCGGACCAGCTTGTCGTAGAACTTCCCGGCCGCGTACGCGGGCGTCATCCGTTCCTGGACGCTGCCCCAGCCGGGCCGCTGCTGGAAGAGGCCCAGCGAGTCGTGGTCCGAGCCGACCCCCTCGTGCGGCAGACCCAGCGAGGCCGGCACCGTGCTGTTGGCGAGGTTGCGCAGCGCCGACTCCTGCATCGCCGTGGCCAGCGCGATGACCCAGCCCCGGGCGGGCACCTTCAGGTCCTGGCCGACCTTGATGATGACGGCGGCGTTGCGCAGCTGCCCCTCGCCGTACTCGGCGAAGCGAGGCATCTCCCCGGTGATGTTCACCCGCCGGCCGAGGTTGCAGCCCTGGCCGAGGGCCGACCCGTCCTTCTCCTCGTTGCCCAGCTCGGTGAGGAAGAAGGCACCGGCACCGCCGACGCAGCAGAGCAGGGCTAGCACCGCGGTGAGTGCGGTGGCCAGTACGCCGAGCCGCAGCTTCCGCCGGACGGGCGCGGCCGCACCCGACCCGGCGCTCACTGCCGCTCCCAGTCGACCGCGTCCACCAGCCACCGGCCGTCGGGGGCCACCAGTTCGAGCCGGAGCTGACCGTTGTCGAGCGGGATCAGCACCTCCACAAAGGACTCCGTCCGGGGTCGCAGCGTCACCTGACCGGTCACCCGCTGGGCGGGGACCAGTTCCGGGTCCGCCCCGGTCAGCTTCTCATTCAGCGCTGGGGTGGACATCGGCTTCAGCCGGGCGAGCCAGTGCTCGCCGCTGGTGCCCGGGCCGCTCAGCCAGGCGGTGGTGAAGCGGGCGGCCAGCCGCTGCGGGGTCGGCTCGCCCGGGCGGGTCTTCGGCGCGGGCGCCGACGTCGGGCTCGACAGCACCCCGTCGTCACCGGCCTCCGGGTCGACCGTGCTGATCGGCTCGCGCGGCCGGTTGCTCAGGCCGGCGGCCGGGTCGATCGGGCCGGAGACCAGCCGGGCCGCGCCGATCACGCCGAAGACCACCACGGCGATCACGAGCGCGACGCCGAGCCGGGACCGCAGGACCCGGGTGAACAGGAACTCCAGCGCCCGACGCATCGACCTCACCGTGCCTCGGAGCGCACCCGGGGGGGCGGGCTGGCCGGCGCACGGTCGGCCGAGTCCGGCCGGTAGACGGCGAACGAGGGAGCTTCCTCGGGGACGTCGGGTTCCGTCCAACTCGCCGGCGCCCGGCGCGGGCGGGGTGCCGTGGTCGGCCGTCCGGCCTGTCGCTGCGGCGCAGGTGCCTCGTCGACCCGCTCCTGCCCGTCCGGGCGCTGGCGCCCGGTGATCGCGCCGACGTGCGACGGGTCCTCGTGCCGGGCCTCCGGCCGGAGGCTGCTCTGGTCGACCGCCACGCCGCGTCGCCGGCCGAGGGCCGGTTCGGCGGTGCCGCCCGGCTCGACCACGTCCAGCCGGGCGGCCACCCGCATGTCCCGGAAGAACCGGCGGTGCCACGACCCGGCGGAACTGATCGCCTCGCTGCTGTCCTTGCCCCCGAGCTGGGTGATCCGCCGGTAGGGGCGGAGCAGCAGCCAGCCCACCACGCCGCAGAGCCAGACCAGCACCACCTGGAGCCAGCCGGGCAGGCTGGCGGTGTTCATGATGAGGTCGACCGCGAAGAGGTAGATGGCCGCTCCGGTGCCGAAGATGGCGATGTTGAAGACGGCCGCGACCACCGCGTTCGCCAGCCGGCGGAGGCCGGCGCTGGCCGGGCGCAGCAGACCCACCGTGCCGAGGATCGGCGCGGCGATCACCGCCCAGCGGAAGATCAGGAAGCCGAGCAGCACCAGCAGCGAGGCGGTCAGGTCGAACATCGCGAAGAGCAGCGAGGCGAGCACCGCGATGAAGCCGGCCCCGACCCGGTCCATGTCCCGGACGCCCTGGAGGTACTCGTACGCCTCCGGGTCCTCCGACTTGATCTGCTCGGCCACCCGGGCCCACTGCTGCTGCTTGGCCTTGATGGTGGCCTCGCGGGTCGCCGGATTCTGCCGGAGCTTCTCCGCCTCCTCCCAGGAGAGCGACTTGGCGTCGTAGAGCGCCGGCCCGTACTTCTTGGCGGTCTCGCTGTCGGCCGAGCCGAGCACACCGCGCAGCCAGTTCCGGTAGAGCATGGTCTCGGTGGCGGTGTCGCTGGCCCGAACCGCCGGGGGACGCTTGTCGACGCAGGCGTCCGGGTTGGGCAGCGCGCATTTGTCCGGGGGGATGTCCTTGGACGCCGGGCCGACGGCGTCGTGAACGACACCGAGGGTGGTGACCAGGGTGTTGTCGGCGATGTTCGCCGACTTCACCGGCCAGGCCGCCAGGGCGGTCACCGCCACCATCACCAGCACGGCCCACCCGGCCGTGGTCATGGCGTTGCTCATGTCCGACTGGCGCGAACGCCAGAGCAGGTAGAGGCCCACCACGCAGAGCGTGATGATGCCGAAGACGCTGAACACCTTCTGGTAGACGGCCTTCGTGGCCTGCTCCACCAGCGGATCGGCCCAGCCCCACATCGACCGCGGGTCCCAGGCCCGCTCGCGCAGGGCGTTCGACGCCCCGATCACCGCGTTGGCGAACATGAACTCGCCGTTGGCGACCATGGTGGTGAAGCGGTAGTCCGGATGGAGCACGGACGATGCACAGCCGCCGTCGACGTCGTACGTGGTGTAGCTGTATCCGGCGTAGCCGTAGTCGCTGTAGAGCCCCTTCGGGCCGGGGAGCTTGGCCGAGTCCGGGCGGGAGGCGAACCAGCCGGCGAGGCCCGAATCCGGCGCGCCGGGGACCGGCGCGTTGCGGCACTCGACCTGGTCCTGGCTGACCTCCTTGAGCTTTGCCACGCAGGCGCGGAAGTCGGCCTGCCACTGCTTGGTGCTGCACAGCTCGGCCCGGGCCTGGGCGACCGGTGTGGCGGCGTACGCGGGTGTCGCCCCGACCACCGGCCAGGCGATGGTGGCCGCGGCGAGTACGCCGATCGCGAGGAGGAGCGCCGCGATCCGTGCCCGGGCCCTCGCCATGTCACGCCTCCAGATCAGCCGGGACGGTCGGCAACTGCTCGGCTGCCCGGGCGACAGCGGCGGGAGTGGTGTCCAGGTGCTCCAGCAGCCCGTCGACGTACGACACGTCGACCCGGACTTTCTGCACGCGCCCGTCGACGTCGCGCATCACGAACTCGCGGAAGCCGAGCCGGGCGGCCGAGCCGGCGTCGGCCTGGGACAGCGAGGCCAGGGTGGCCTCGTAGCCGTCGTTGACCGGCACCCGGAGCAGCCGCAGCGCCTCGGAGGCGATCTCGGTGTCCTCGGCGATCCGGCCGACGAAGACGGTGGAGACCAGGTTCTGCACGTCGAGGCCGAGGATGTCCTTCGGGTTCTGCGAGGCGACCAGGGCGGACAGGTTCCACTTGCGGGAGTCCCGGGCGAGGCGGACCAGGAACGACCGCCCGGAGCGCCAGCCCTCCATGAAGTGCGCCTCGTCCAGGCCGACCAGCTTGCGCGAGGACATCGAGCCGCCGTAGCAGCGCCGGACGGCGAGCCGGTGCGCGGTGTGCAGCATCGGCAGGGCGAGGGCTTCCTCGGCCGACCAGTACTCGCGCTCGATCTTGAGGTCGGGGAGCCGGAGCCCGGCCATGGTGATCACGGTGAGTGCCGCGTCGGCGCCGAGCAGGCCCTCCGGCGGCCGGCCGAAGAAGAGCATGGCCAGCGGCATCTCGGCGGTGTCCAGCAGCAGGTTGGCCAGCTCCCGGCCGGCGTCGTCGTCCAGCCCCTGAAGGCAGGCGACGACGTCGTCCAGGGTGGAGGTCTCCTCCGCCGGCACCTGGCGCACGGCGTGCCGGAACAGGGTGGCGGTGGACGCCTCCCGGGCCACCTGGGGCGGCACCAGCATCATGCAGATGTCCTGCACCAGCATGCGCCGCTCGGCGCGGGCATTGGAGACCGCGATCTCGAATTCCCGGTCGCCCGCCGCGCCGGTGCTGAACTCGCTGCGCAGCGGCGTCGGGATCAGCGCGTACGGGGCGAGCGTGCCCTGCTCGGAACCGGTCAGGTTGAGCACCCGCGAGTACGGCGCCAGCTCCGGCATGGCGCAGAGCCGGGCCAGCGGGCCGGACGGGTCGAGCAGGGTCACCTGCACGCCACGCCGGGCGGCGAGGTAGCCCAGCGCGCCGAGCAGCGTCGACTTGCCACCGCCGGGCTCGGCGACGAAGACCGCGAGCCCGGAGCGCTCGCGTACCTCCATCGGGAAGTGCAGGTCGAGGAAGACCGGCCGGCGGCAGGTGCCCGCGGTGCGCCCGATCAGGTCGCCGCGCCGGTCACCGACCGTGGAGGCGGCCTGCGGCAGGGCCGCGGCGAGCAGGTTGACCGGCATCCGCCGGACGTAGCCGGTGTTGGCGATCGGCTCGCCGGGGATGAACTCGCGGGCCAGCCAGTCCTGGTTCTTCGGGTGCTGGAGCGAGATCCGCAGCTCGCGGGAGTAGAGCTGGATGAGCCGGCGGGCCCGTTCCAGGCACTCCTCGCGGGTCCGGCCGCCCACCGCGATCCGGTGCCAGCCGTGCGCCCGCGCCGAGTCGACCGGCAGGCCGGTGGTCATCTCGTCACCGATCACCAGCGCCCGTTTGGCGAGCCGCTCCAGTTCCGGCGGGGCGTCGATGCCGTGCTCGGCGTAGTCGAGCTGCTGTGACCGGATCATCCGGAGCCGGTGCTCCAGGTTCCGGAAGGAGTCGCCCGGGCCGAGGATGTCCACCCGGGTGGAGAGCTCCATCGGCCACGGCAGCCGCTCGTGGAAGTGCAGCCAGGGCTCGTGCCGCTCGGGGATCTCCAGCGGCTCCATCCGGCCCACCGCGAGCACGGCGACGTGCCGCTCCTCGCCGGTCATCCGGTTGACCAGCTTCACCGTGGAGCCGTAGGGGGTGCGGTAGCGCTCCACCTGCTCGGTGAGGGCGAGCAGGTCACCGCGCTCCCACCGGCCGTTGGTGACCGGGGAGAGGGCGCCGGGTGGCGCCATGCAGAGCGCGACCGAGCGGTAGAGCAGCCATTCCAGCTCCTGCGCGGTGACCCGGCGGCCGCGCATGCCGAATGCGCCGAGCACCTCGTCGAACTGCTCGACCGTGCGGCCCAGCCGGCGGCGCTCGCCGTCGGCGGTGCCCCGGCCGAAGGTGCGCAGCAGCCGCTCGGCCAGCGAGTCGCCGAGCGACCGGCGGGCGAAGGTGACGCCGAGGTAGGTCTGCCCCTCGGCGTGGTTGACCGCCATCAGGTGCCGCTGGGCGGCGACCAGGTGGTCGGCCCAGCCGGTCGTGCCGGGCACGTCGGGCAGCGGTGCGGCGGTGTGCGCGTCGATGGTGCGGGCCCACTCGTCGGCCGGGAACGGCCGGGAGGTCCGGCGTAGGTGCAGCCGGAAACCGGCGAGGCCGGCGTACTGCTCGGAGATGGCCGAGAGCAGCGCCTCCCGCTCGGCGTCGGGGCGGAACGCCCAGCGCACCTCGGGCAGCCAGTACCAGGCGGTGACCGTGTTGGGGGTGAAGGTCAGGTGACCGGCGATCTCGGTGATCGCCAGCTCCACCGAGGGGTCGCGGTCGCCGAACTTGAGCTTCGGGGGACGTACCCGGACCGGCTTGGCGGGCTTGCCGCTCCGCTCCGCGGACCGCTGCCGCGGCGGGACCACCTCGCGGCTCGGGGGTGAGGTCACCTCGCGGCCGGACGTGGTGGCCACCGCACGCCCGTCCGGCCGGGCCGCCTCCTCCGCCCACCGGTCGGCGCGGCGACCGGGCCGCTCGACGGGGAACTCCCGACCGGCCCGCGCTGGCTCGGTCGCCGGCCGGAGCGCGGGGAGCCGGTCGCCGGGTTGGTGCGGCACCCGGGGCCGGCCGGCGGTCGCCGGGTCGACGGCGGGTGGCCGGAAGCCGGGCTGGTCCGGCGGAGCGGCGGCGCGGGACGGCACGTGGGTGAGCTCGGCGGCGTCGCGGGACCGGCCCACCGGCCGTACGCCGGCGGCGCTGTCCCGCAGCCGGTCGGCCGGCGGCTCGCCGTCGTCGCCGGCGGGTCGGCGCTCGGCCGGAGCGGCGTGCTGGTGCGGGATCGGCAGGGCCTCCCGCCCCACGCCGCGGCGCGGGGGCGCCACCACCGGCGTCGGCTCGACCGCCGCCGGTGTGCCGGGCAGGGCCGCGGGCGGGTTCGCCGGCCGACGCCGCGCGCCGGACTGCGTGCCGCCGAAGAGGTCGAGGAAGGGCGAGTCGATGTCGCCGTTGTCGCCGACCGCCGGGACCCGCTGCTCCTGCTCCGGCGGGCGGGGCGCCGTCGGCCGGGGCGGCTGGAAGACGCCGACCCGCCCCTGCCCGGGGCTGGTGGCCAGGGCCGGGTCGAGGACGACCTCGTCCAGTTCCTCGTCCGGTGGGTAATCGAACGATCGCGCTCGGTTACCGTACGGCCCGGCCGGGGGTCCGGCCGGGGAACCCGGCGTGGAAGAGCGACTCATGCGACCGCCTCACCCGCGTCGTTCGTCTGCGCCGTCGGCGTACGCCCGGTCATGCCAGTTCCTCCCGGATCCTGATCCGGCTCGCCACCAGGCGCGGGTCGCGCAGCTCGGCGGCCGGCTCCCGGGTGCGTCGCCAGTCCGTCAGCGCGGTCCGGATGACCATGCGCGCCGGCCGGTCCGGGTCGACGTACCGGAAGATGAACGAGGTGGTCACGATGGCCAGCGAGATCTCCCAGGCGGGGAAGAGTTCCACCTGCAGCGTGAACAGCCAGTGGATGAACATGTAGAGGGGTACGAGCAGCATGAACAGGCCGTACTGGGCGTACGGCAGGTGGACGGGAAGGGTGTACCCGGGCGGCCCGAGGTAGACGAGACGAGCCCGGTAGATGTCGTCGTCGGTGCGCAGCCGCATGGTCGGCGCCTATTCGAAGATCAGGTTGATCAGGTAGTCGCCGACGAAGAAGAGTGTGGCGGCGCCGGCGATGAAGGCCAGGCCGATGATGGCGATGGCCGAGCTGGTCAGCACCTTGGAGATCTCGCCCCGGCTGGCGCGGCCGATGAAGATGACGCCGAGCACCGCGAGCAGGATCGGCGCGATCTTGCTGGCGAAGAAGGAGACGACGCTGTTGGTGTCGATGCCCTTCGGCGCCGGCTCGGCGAGTGGAGTCGACGCCAGGGTGTGGAGCGCGTGGTCGACGGCGGACGACGCCGTCGCCAGGAGCTCGATGGCGATCACTGAAACCTCCCCATGTCGCGGCCGGCGGCGCCGCGTTTGGTGCAGTAGGCAAGCGTGGCGGGATGGTGCTCATCGGGTGCAGGATTCGCAACCCTGCGTTCGTCACGCACCACGGAAGGTGGTGAGCTTTCGGGGGATTTTGTCCCGCTTCGGCCCTCCCTCCAGGCTTCGCCATCCCGGTGTTGAGCAATTCCAAAGCGTACGGCCCGGGCACCTTTGCGACAACCCGCGAAGAGTCGACCCGAACCGACCCGGACGACCGATCGTACACCTGTTCCAATCCGCACGTCAGGGCCGTTGTGGTCGGCGCCGGCCGGGGTGCCCGGAAGCCCTGCTGGCGACCGGTACTGTCGGGTCGTGACCGATCTGGTGCGGGCGCAGGCCCCGGTGGTGATGGGCGTCCTCAACGTCACGCCCGACTCCTTCTCCGACGGCGGCAGATACGCCGACCTCGACGCCGCCGTCGGACACGGAGTGCGACTGCGCGAGGCCGGTGCGGACCTGGTCGACGTCGGCGGCGAGTCCACCCGGCCGGGCGCCGACCGGGTCGACGCGGAGACCGAGATCGCCCGCGTGCTTCCGGTGATCCGCGAACTGAGCGCCGCCGGCATCCCGGTCAGCATCGACACCAGCCGGGCCCGGGTGGCCGAGGCCGCCCTCGGCGGCGGCGCCGGCGTGGTCAACGACGTCTCCGGCGGGCTCGCCGACCCGGACATGGCCCGGGTGGTGCGGGACGCCGGCTGCCCCTGGGTGCTCATGCACTGGCGCGGGCACTCCCGCGAGATGCGGGACCTGGCCACCTACACCGACGTGGTGGCCGACGTCCGGACCGAGCTGAGCCAGCGCGTCGACGAGACGCTCGCCGCCGGGATCGCCGCCGACCGGATCATCATCGACCCCGGGCTCGGCTTCGCGAAGACCGCCGAACACAACTGGGAGCTCAGTGCCCGCCTGCCCGAGCTGGTCGACCTCGGCTTCCCGCTGCTCTTCGGGGCCAGCCGCAAGTCGTACCTGGGCCGGTTGCTCGCCGACGCCGACGGCAACCCCCGACCCACCTCGGGTCGCGAGGCGGCCACCATCGCCACCAGCATCCTCGCGGCGGCGGCCGGCGCGTGGGGGGTACGCGTGCACGACGTCCGGGGCACCGCCGACGCGCTCGCCGTCTGGCGGGCCACCGGCTGCCCGCGCCTGGTGACCGGCACGGCGAACGAAGGGGACCGATGACCGACCGGATCGAGCTGACCGGCCTGCGCGCGCACGGCCGGCACGGCGTCTACGACTTCGAGCGCGCCCAGGGTCAGGAATTCGTCGTCGACGCGGTGCTCGAACTCGACCTTGCCCCGGCCGCCCGCTCCGACGAGGTCACCGACACGGTGCACTACGGCGAGCTGGCCGAGAAGCTGGTCGCCGTGATCACCGGCGAGCCGGTCAACCTGATCGAGACGCTCGCCGACCGGCTGCTCGCGGTCTGTCTGGCCGAGCCGCTGGTCGCCGCCGCCACGGTGACCGTGCACAAGCCCGAGGCCCCGATTCCGCACACCTTCCGGGACGTGGCCGTGACGATGCGGCGTACCCGGTGAGCCGGGCCGTGCTGTCGATCGGCAGCAACCTCGGCGACCGGCTGGCCCACCTCCGCTCGGCGGTGGCCTCGTTCGGCGACGCGGTGCTGGTGGTCTCCGGTGTCTACGAGACTCCACCCTGGGGGGACGCCGACCAGCCTGCGTACCTGAACGCGGCGGTGCTGGTCGCGGACCCGGCCGCCGGCCCGCATGACTGGCTGGCGCGGGCCCGGGCCGCCGAGGCGGCGGCCGGGCGGGCCCGCGACCCGGAGCGGCGGTACGGACCGCGCACCCTCGACGTCGACGTCATAGCCGTCTGGGACGAGGTCGGCGCGCCGGTGCTCAGCGACGAGGAGGGGCTGACCCTGCCGCACCCCCGCGCGCACCTGCGCGCCTTCGTGCTGCGGCCGTGGATCGACATCGAGCCGCACGGCCGGCTGCCCGGGCACGGCTGGTTGACCGATCTGCTCAACGCCGAGCCGCTGGCGGGGGACGCCCTGGAACTCAGCCCCCGGTCGGATCTGGCGATAGAGTCGGACGCATGACCCAGTGGAGCCGGACGGCATGAGTCAGGCGCAGTTCCCGCGCGACCCGGAACGCTGGCGGATGGGTCCCACCCGGATCTCCACGCTGGTGGTGGCCGGCCTGGTCGCCGCCGCCGTGGCCTGGCTGCTGATCAGCAGCTTCTACTACGACGTGGTGCCCAGGCTGCCCTGGCTGCCGGTGGTCACGCTGGCCGGCCTCGCGGTGCTGGAGGGCTACGCGGCGGTCAACACCCGCAACCGGATCGAGCGCCGACCCGGCCGGGACCCGGTGAACCCGCTGCTGGTCGCCCGGTTCGTGGTGCTGGCCAAGGCGTCCGCGCTGGCCGGGGCCATCTTCGCCGGGTTCTACGCCGGGCTGACCGGCTGGCTCTTCGTCGAGCGGACCAACGCCGCCATCGGCGACCGCCCGGCTGGCGTGGCCGGGCTGCTCGCCTCCCTCGCGCTGGTCGCCGCGGCGCTCTGGCTGGAACGGTCCTGCCGGGTGCCGGAGCAGGAAGACGACGAGGATCGGGAGCCCGGCGACCGGGAGACTCCCCGAGGCCGCCTCTGATCAGGGGTTCCCACCACCCGCTCCCGCAGGTACCGTCCTCGGCGACCGGAGAGCAACGGCCGCCGCCGGTTCGCCCGTGCCGGACCGGACGGCGGCCGACGTGGGAGGCGCGGCCATGGGGTACGACGAAACGGGCCGGAGCGCGCCGGCGGAGGCGTCATCCGGCGTACCCGCCGCCGTGCTGGAGAACGTCTTCGACGACCCCTCGCACGGCGAGCCCGGCCGGGACCGGATCGCGGTCCACGTGGTGTGGGAGTTTCTGCTGCTGGCCGGCCTGGCCGCGGTCACCTGGCTGCTCTGGCGGGAGAACCCGGACGCGCTGCGTGGCGGCGGACTGAAGTCGCTGCTGGTCGCCGTGGTCGGGCTCGGGATGCTCGCCCTCGCCGCCGGGCTGAGCCTGCGCGCCGCCGCGGTGAACCTGGCCGTCGGCCCGGTCGCGCTGGCCGCCGCGCTGCACTTCGCCGAGCAGGGCGACGGGGGTGTCCGGGAGGCGCTGCTGCCGGCGCTGGCGGTGGCGGCGCTCGGCGGGTTGGCGCTCGGCCTGGTCGTCGTGGTGCTGCACGTGCCCGGCTGGGCGGCCAGCCTGGCCGGCGCGGCCGCGGTGATCGTGTACATCGAGCGGCGGACCTCCCCGGTCGTTGTCCAGGGCGGGTACGACCCCCGGCGGACCGCGATCTACCTCTTCGTCGGCTTCGCCGCGCTGGCCGTCCTCGGCGGACTCTTCGGCGCGATCAAGCCGGTCCGACGGCTGGTCGGCCGGTTCCGGCCGGTCGCCGACCCGGCCTGGCGCCGGGGCGTCGCCGCCGGGACGGTGACCGCGCTGGCGCTGGCCGGCTCCACCGTCCTGGCCGTGCTCGGCGGCGTGCTGATCGCCGCCAACGGGTCCGGCCCGGTCGTCCCGGGCACCGGGCTGGACTGGTCGGTGCTCGCGGTCGGCGCCGTGCTGCTCGCCGGCACCAGCGCGTACGGCCGGCGGGGCGGGATCTTCGGCACGCTGCTCGCGGTCGGCCTGGTCGAGGTCTTCCTGGCCTGGGCGACGGCCCGGGGCTGGACGGTCAGCCGGTGGGCCCTCGGCGGGGCCACGCTCGGCGTCGGGCTGCTGGTCACCCGCCTGGTCGAGGCGTTCGGCCGGCCCCGCGTACCCGGCCCCGGGATGGTCGAGGTGGGGCCGTCCGGCGACGGCACCATCAGCAGCGGCTGGGCGTTGACGCCGGCGCCGGAGCCGACCGACACCTGGCCGTCCGTGCTGCCGATACGCACCACGGACACGGCGGTCGACGCCTGGGACGCACCCCGCTGGGAGACCGGCCCGCGGCGCTGGGAGGACGACGACCGCTGAGCGGCGCGGCGCCCGGGGACGGACGCGTCCGGCGGGCCGGACGTGATCTCGCCGGTTAGGCTCGGCGGCATGACCGACATTCCTGCCACCGGCGCCGGCGGCCGTACCTTCGACGAGCTCGACAAGCTCTCCACCGAGGAGTTGCGCGAGCAGGCGTTCCACCTGGCCCGGGAGCGTCGCGACCTCGGGTTCTTCTGGTCGGTGCTGCGGCACCTGCCCAACGCGGACGAGGCGGCGGCCCTGGACGGGGCGCCCAACTCGGTGGGGCCGACCATCGACGAGGCGAACGCCCTGTGGCGGGAGTTGACCGGCCACGGCTACGAGGAGACCGCGCCGCTGCTGCGGGCCGCCTTCATCGACTACCTGTTGAAGCACTGACCACTCCGATGGCCGTTCGCCGGCCAGCGGCGGTCGCGCGTACGCGCAGGTTTGCCCGGCGAGGCGGGCCGGGAACTGACCGCCCCATGGCCCTCACCACCCGCCCCCGCACCATCAGCCGGTACGGCACCGCGGCCGGTACCGGCACCCTCGCTGCCCTCCTTCTGGTCGCAGTGTGCGGCAGCCCGATGTACGTGGGGTGGGTCCGGCACACCGACCCGAACGGGGCCGGCGGCTGGTTCCTGCGGCTGCTCGCCTGGCCGGCCTGGCGCCTGCACGCCGACGACCCGGCCCAGGGGGTGCTCGCCACCGATCTGCGGGCCATCCTGCTGGTGATCCTGGCCGGGGCGCTGCTCTACCTGCTGCCCGCCGCCCAGGTGGCCCGGGTGCAGGGCTCGGCCAGCCAGTTCTTCTCCGGCTGGGCCGCTTACACCCTGGCCGCCGGGTTCACCGCGCTGCTGGCCGCGCTCCTCGGGCCGGGCGGGTCGCTGCTGGCCGCCTTCCAGGCCACCGGCACCGGTGTCGCCTACGGCTTCTTCGCCGGCTGGATCATCGGTCTGGCCAGCCTCGGCGGTCGCGCCTGAGACCATCCGGCGACGCCTGGCCAGGGCCACCGGGCCGGTTCAGGCGCCGACGCCCAGGCCCAGCACCCGGCTCCGGCTCAGCACCCCGACCGGCCGCCCTTCCTCGGTGACCACGGCCTGCTCGGCGGCCGAGGTGAGCAGCGCGCCCAGCGCGTCGTACGCCGAGCCGCCCAGCGGCACCGTCGGCAGGTCGGCCCCGCCGTCGGCGGGGAGCGGGTCGAGCACGTCCCAGGTGATCGGGGTGACCGCCAGCCGACGGATGCCCCGGTCGGTGCCGACGAACTCGCGGACGAAGGGCGAGGCGGGCGACCCGAGCAGGGCGGCGGGGGTGTCGTACTGCTCCAGCTGGCCGCCCTCGGAGAGCACCGCGATCCGGTCGCCCAGCCGGACCGCCTCGTCCAGGTCGTGGGTGACCAGCACGATGGTCTTGCGGACCTCGGCCTGCAGGCGCAGGAACTCCTCCTGGAGGCGGGTCCGGACGATCGGGTCGACGGCGGAGAAGGGCTCGTCCATCAGCAGCACCACCGGGTCGGCGGCGAGCGCCCGGGCCACCCCGACCCGCTGCCGCTGGCCACCGGAGAGCTCGTGCGGGTAGCGGCGGCCGAACTGCGCCGGGTCGAGGCCGACCAGCTCCAGCAGCTCGGTCACCCGTTCCCGGGTCCGCTCCCGGGGCCAGCCGAGCAGGCCGGGCACGGTCGCCACGTTGGCGGCGACGGTCTGGTGCGGGAAGAGGCCGACGTTCTGGATGACGTACCCGATGCGGCGGCGCAGCGCGACCGGGTCGACCCGGGTGACGTCGTCGTCGCCGAGCAGGATCCGGCCGTCGGTCGGCTCGATCAGCCGGTTGATCATCCGCAGCACGGTGGACTTGCCGCACCCGGACGGGCCGATCAGCACCGTCAGTTCGCCGGCCTTCACCTCCAGGCTCAGCTCCCGTACCGCCTCCGTCCCGTCCGGGTAGCGCTTGCGGATGCGCTCCAGGGTGATCGAGGCCGCGCCGTGTCGGGCGGTGGATCCCGGGGTAACGTCCACGTGTGTCCCTCCACCTGAGCTACCGGGCCGCGCCCGGTAACCCGTGGTTCTCCTGGCAGTACGTGCGGGACAACTCTGACACGATCCTGGCCGCGCTGCGCGACCACACCTGGCTCACCGCCCGGGCGGTGCTGATCGCGGCGCTGGTGGCGCTGCCGCTCGCGGTGGCCGCGTACTGGTTCCGGTCGCTGGCCGGGCCGGTCCTCGCGGTGACCGGGGTGCTGTACACCATCCCGTCGCTGGCGCTGTTCGCATTCCTCGGGCCGTACCTGGGCATCGGGGCGGTGACCGTGCTCAGCGTGGTGGTGCTGTACGCGCTGCTGGTCATCGTCCGCAACGCGCTGGCCGGGCTGAACCAGGTACCGCCGGAGGTCCGCGAGGCCGCCGAGGGGATGGGCTACGGCCGCTGGGGACGGCTGTTCCGGATCGAGCTGCCGTTGGCGCTGCCCGGCATCCTCACCGGCCTACGGCTGGCCACCGTCTCCACCGTGGCGCTGGTCACGGTCGGTGTGGTGATCGGCCGGGGTGGCCTCGGCCAGCTCATCTTCGCCGGCTTCCAGAACAACTTCTACAAGGCGCAGATCATGACCGGCACGGTGCTCTGCGTGCTGCTGGCCCTGGCGCTGGACCTGGTGCTGGCCGGGGTGGGCCGGCTGCTCACACCGTGGTTGCGGAGGCGCGGGTCATGAACCACATCGGGGAAGCCGTCGTCTGGCTGAACGACCCGCTGAACTGGACGAATCCGGGCGGCATCCTGGACCGGCTCGGCGAACATCTGACCATCTCCGCGCTGGCGGTGCTGCTCGGCTGCCTGGTGGCCTGGCCGATCGGGCTCTGGCTCGGGCATACCGGCCGGGGCGGCGGCGCGGTGCTGCTGGTGTCCAACGTCACCCTGGCGATCCCGACCCTGGCGCTGCTGACCATCCTGCCGCTGACCTTCCTCGGCTTCGGCCGGCCGGCGGTGGTGGTCGCGCTCGCGGTGTTCGCGGTGCCGCCGCTGCTGGCCACCGCGTACACCGGGGTGCGGCAGGCCGACCCGGAGGCGCGGGACGCGGCGCGCGGCATGGGGCTCTCCGGCGGTCAGCTGCTGCGCCGGGTGGAGCTGCCGCTCGCGGTGCCCTACCTGGCGGCCGGGTTCCG
Organism: Micromonospora sp. NPDC005806; assembly: GCF_042871425.1. NCBI lineage: Bacteria > Bacillati > Actinomycetota > Actinomycetes > Micromonosporales > Micromonosporaceae > Micromonospora > Micromonospora sp. NPDC005806. Next base: position 130,816 of record NZ_JBIAIL010000018.1, read on the forward strand.
CACCGCCGCGGTGCAGGTGGTGGCCACCGCGGCCCTGGCGTCCTTCGTCAACGGCGGCGGGCTGGGGCAGATCATCCGGGCCGGTTTCGGACTGGACATCGCGGCCGGAGGTGGACAGATCATCGCCGGCGGCGTCCTGGTCGCCGGGCTGGCGGTGCTGGTCGAGGGCCTGCTCGCGGTGGTCGAGCGGGCGGTGACGCCGCGCCCGCTGCGGCGGGCCCGGCGGGCCGCGAGCCGGCGCGCGGCGGCCGCCACGGCGGGCGGCTGAGCCGGCCCGATCCGGACCGGGTGACGATCCGGTGACGAAACCCGCTCGGAGTTTGTCGGTCCGGCCCGGAGGATATTGGCTGGAATCGCGGGCGGCCGACCGGATCGCCCGTCGGACACGCGGCCGGCCCCTCTGGGGGTCGCGCCGGGACACGGAAGGCGGGCACTGATGCGCGCACGTACCAGCCTGGCCGTCGGGGCGCTCGGCGCCGTCGCCGCGGCGGGTCTCCTCGCCGGCTGCGGCGGCGCCGGTTCCTCCGGCACCAACGCCCCTGAGAAGGGCGCGTCCGGGGCGGGCTGCGCCCCGGTGGCGGGCGACAAGCTGGTCGTCCTCACCGACGACAAGAAGCTCCAGAACACCGACAACGTCCTGCCGGCGATCAATGCCAAGGCGGCCACGCCGCAGCTCGTCGCCGCGCTGGACAAGGTCTCCGCGAAGCTCGACACCCCCAAGCTGATCGAGCTGAACCGGGCGGTCGACGTGGACCGGAAGACCCCGCAGGTCGCGGCGAAGGAGTTCGCCGACGCCAACGGCGTGACCCAGGGCGTCGAGCAGGGCCCGGGCGGCCAGGTCACGGTCGGTGCCGGCAACTTCAGCGAGAGCCAGACCATCGCCGAGCTCTACAAGATCGCGCTCACCGCGGCCGGCTACCAGGTCAAGGTGCAGACGATCGGCAACCGCGAGCTCTACGAGCCGGCCCTGGAGAAGGGCCAGATCCAGGTCGTCCCCGAGTACGCCGCCACCATGGCCGAGTTCCTCAACACCAAGGCCAACGGCAAGGACGCCCAGCCCGTCTCCTCGCCCGAGCTGGACAAGACGGTCACCGCACTGAAGGCCGAGGGGGACAAGGTCGGCCTCGCCTTCGGCCAGCCGTCCCAGGCGCAGGACCAGAACGCCTTCGCGGTCACCAAGGCCTTTGCCGACAAGTACCAGGTCGCCACGCTCTCCGACCTGGCCGGCAAGTGCTCAGGGCAGGCCACCGTGCTGGCCGGCCCGCCGGAGTGCCCGCAGCGGCCGAAGTGCCAGGCCGGCCTCGTCCAGGTCTACGACTTCAAGGCCGGCTCGTTCAGCTCGCTGGACGCGGGTGGCCCGCAGACCAAGAACGCGCTGAAGACCGGTGCGGCCAGCGTCGGTCTGGTCTTCTCCTCGGATGCGGCGCTCGCCGCCAGCTGACCCGCCTACGACCGTTCCGGGGCGCGGCGCGGCGTCAGACGCGCCGCGACCCGGAACAGTCGCCGGGGGCCCCCCCGGGCCCCCGGCCCCCCCGGCCCCCCCCGGCGGGCCCCCCCCCGGGGCGGCGCGGGCTAGGTTGGCGCCACCCCCCCCCCCCCGCCCCCCC